>NZ_VMMW01000032.1:0-60899 GCF_013277425.1 Streptococcus sp. 79 | reverse complement strand
TTCGTCAGTTCTATCTGCAACCTCAAAGTCGTGCTTTGAGCAGCCTGCGGCTAGCTTCCTAATTTGCTCTTTGATTTTCATTGAGTATATAAAGTGAGAATCTGTTGAGTTGTTGACACTCAGCAGATTTTTATATGTGAAAGAAATTTCAATTTTTTTCTAAAAATATCTTGACAGATTAAATTTTTAGGAGTAGAATGTTTACTAGTTAATTAAATGGTTAAGGAGTTGTTCATGAAGAAACAAAATTTATTTTTAGTCTTGTTAAGTGTTTTTCTTTTATTGCTAGGAGCCTGTAGTCAAAAGGAAAGCCAGACAGGAAAGGGGATGAAAATTGTGACCAGTTTTTATCCTATCTACGCTATGGTTAAGGAAGTGTCAGGTGACTTGAATGATGTTCGGATGATTCAGTCAAGTAGTGGGATTCACTCCTTTGAACCTTCGGCAAATGACATCGCGGCCATCTATGATGCAGATGTCTTTGTTTACCATTCGCATACGCTAGAATCTTGGGCAGGAAGTCTGGATCCAAATCTAAAAAAATCCAAAGTTAAGGTTTTAGAGGCTTCTGAGGGAATGACCTTGGAACGTGTCCCTGGACTAGAGGATGTAGAAGCAGGGGATGGAGTTGATGAAAAAACGCTCTATGACCCTCACACTTGGCTAGATCCTGAAAAAGCTGGTGAAGAAGCTCAGATTATCGCTGATAAACTTTCAGAGGTGGATAGTGAGCATAAAGAAACTTACCAGAAAAATGCGCAAGCCTTTATCAAAAAAGCTCAGGAATTGACTAAGAAATTCCAGCCTAAATTTGAAAAAGCGACTCAGAAAACCTTTGTAACACAGCATACAGCCTTTTCTTATCTAGCGAAGAGATTTGGACTTAATCAACTTGGTATTGCAGGCATCTCTCCCGAACAAGAACCAAGTCCAAGACAACTTACAGAAATTCAGGAATTTGTAAAAACCTATAAGGTTAAAACGATTTTTACAGAAAGTAATGCTTCTTCAAAAGTAGCTGAAACTCTTGTCAAATCAACAGGTGTGGGTCTTAAAACTCTGAATCCTTTAGAGGCAGACCCACAAAATGACAAGACTTATTTAGAAAACCTGGAAGAAAATATGAGTGTTCTAGCAGAAGAATTAAAGTGAGGAAAGAATGAAAATCAATAAAAAATATGTAGCGGGTTCAGTGGCAGTTCTTGCCCTAAGTGTTTGTTCCTATGAGCTTGGACGGTATCAGGCTGGTCAGGCTAAGAAAGAGTCTAATCGAGTTGCTTATATAGACGGTGATCAGGCTGGTCAAAAGGCAGAAAATTTGACACCCGATGAAGTCAGTAAGAGAGAGGGAATCAATGCCGAACAAATCGTCATCAAGATTACGGATCAAGGTTATGTGACCTCTCATGGAGACCATTATCATTATTATAATGGCAAGGTTCCTTATGATGCCATCATCAGTGAAGAACTGCTGATGAAAGATCCAAATTATCAGTTGAAGGATGCAGACATTGTCAATGAAATCAAGGGTGGCTATGTCATTAAGGTAAACGGGAAATACTATGTTTACCTTAAAGATGCGGCCCATGCGGACAATATTCGGACAAAAGAAGAGATTAAACGTCAGAAGCAGGAACACAGTCATAATCATAATGCAAGCACAGATAATGCTGTTGCTGCAGCCAGAGCCCAAGGGCGCTATACAACGGATGATGGTTATATCTTTAATGCCTCTGATATTATAGAAGATACAGGTGATGCCTATATCGTTCCTCATGGTAATCACTTCCACTATATTCCTAAGAGTGACTTGTCTGCTAGTGAATTAGCTGCTGCCCAAGCCTTCTTATCTGGAAAAGGTGGGCAATTAAGTACGGTTGAATACCGTTCAAGCAGGGGAGAAACAAGATCTAGTGTGAGAACGAGTCAATCTGGAACTCCTCAAAATCCTGCAACAGATTCTGAAAGTCAAAGTGAGGATTTAGCTAGTCTCCTTCAAGAATTGTACGCTTTGCCACTTAGCCAACGTCATGTGGAGTCTGATGGATTAGTATTTGACCCAGCACAGATTATAAAACGTACAGCCAATGGTGTGGCAGTTCCTCACGGGGATCATTTCCATTTCATTCCTTATTCACAAATGTCTGCTTTGGAAGAAAAATTGGCTCGAAATCTTCCAATTGGAGGTCAGCCAGTTCAAAAGCATTCTGATAATACGAAACCAAGCAGTACAGATAAACTAAGTTCAACCATTAAACCAAACTTTAATCTCAATACGCCGGCACCGAATAGATCAACTGGAGGCGCCTATACAACGGATGATGGGTATGTCTTTAGTCCGTCAGATGTGATTGAAGATACAGGTGACGCTTTTATTGTACCGCATGGAAATCATTTCCACTATATACCAAAAGGCGCTTTGTCTGCAGGGGAATTAGCTGCAGCCCAAGCCTATTGGAATGGGAAGCAGGGGTCTCGTCCTTCTTCAAGTTTTAGTCATAATGCAAATCCAGCTCAACCAAGCTTGTCAGAGAACCACAATCTAACTGTCACTCCAACTTATCATCAGAATCAAGGGGAAGATATTTCAAGCCTTTTACGTGAATTGTATGCCAAACCCTTATCAGAACGACATGTGGAATCGGATGGCTTGGTATTCGACCCAGCACAAATAACAGATCGTACAGCAAATGGTGTTGCTGTGCCTCACGGAAATCATTATCACTTTATCCCTTATTCACAAATGTCTGATTTAGAGCAGAAGATTGCAAGAATGATTCTGTTAAAAGGGCAAAATGGTGCAGTCGTGCCAGGAATGCATTATTTGAAACCAGCACCAAAACCGCAAGCTCAACCGTCAACTGAGAAAAAACAAACTAATTTTGCAGTAGAACAGGTTGTTAGAAAAGTTGGAAAAGGATATGTTGTGGAAATTGCTGGTGTCAGTCACTATGTTTTTGCTAAAGACTTGGCTAAGGATAAGATTGATGCTATTGAAAATCTCTTGTCTAAGAAAACTCAAGAGACACATGCTCTAGTTGCTAAAAAAGAAAATGTCGCTCCTCGTGACCAAGAATTTTATGATAAAGCTTACAATCTGTTAACCCAGGCTCATAAAGTCTTGTCTGAAAATAAAGGTCGTACTTCTGATTTCCAAGCTTTAGACAAATTAGCAGAACGCTTGAATAATGAATCTTCTAATAAAGTAAAATTGGTAGATGATTTATTGGCATTCCTAGCACCAATTACCCACCCAGAACGCCTTGGCAAACCAAATTCGCAAATTACCTACACTGATGATGAGATTCAAGTAGCCAAGTTGGCAGGCAAGTACACAACAGAAGACGGTTATATCTTTGATCCTCGTGATATAACCAGTGATGAGGGGGATGCCTATGTAACTCCACATATGACCCATAGCCACTGGATTAAAAAAGATAGTTTGTCTGAAGCTGAGAGAGCGGCAGCCCAGGCTTATGCTAAAGAGAAAGGTTTGACCCCTCCTTCGACAGACCATCAGGATTCAGGAAATACTGAGGCAAAAGGAGCAGAAGCTATCTACAACCGCGTGAAAGCAGCTAAGAAGGTGCCACTTGATCGTATGCCTTACAATCTTCAATATACTGTAGAAGTCAAAAACGGTAGTTTAATCATACCTCATTATGACCATTACCATAACATCAAATTTGAGTGGTTTGACGAAGGCCTTTATGAGGCACCTAAGGGGTATACTCTTGAGGATCTTTTGGCGACTGTCAAGTACTATGTCGAACATCCAAACGAACGTCCGCATTCAGATAATGGTTTTGGTAACGCTAGCGACCATGTTCGTAAAAATAAGGCAGACCAAGACAGTAAACCTGATGAAGATAAGGAACATGATGAAGTAAGTGAGCCAACTCACCCTGAATCTGATGAAAAAGAGAATCACGCTGGTTTAAATCCTTCAGCAGATAATCTTTATAAACCAAGCACTGATACGGAAGAGACAGAGGAAGAAGCTGAAGATACTACAGATGAGGCTGAAATTCCTCAAGTAGAGCATTCTGTTATTAACGCTAAGATAGCAGAGGCGGAGGACTTGCTAGAAAAAGTAACAGATTCTAGTATTAGACAAAATGCTATGGAGACATTGACTGGTCTAAAAAGTAGTCTTCTTCTCGGAACGAAAGATAATAACACTATTTCAGCAGAAGTAGATAGTCTCTTGGCTTTGTTAAAAGAAAGTCAACCGGCTCCTATACAGTAGTAAAATGAATGGAGCATATTTTATGGAGAAGTAACCTTTCGTGTTACTTCTCTTTTTTAGAAAAACGTAACAGAAACTTGACAAAAGTAATTTTAAATAGTAAACTATTTACTGGTTAATTAAATGGTTAAATAACCAGTTTAGAAAAAATTGTTTAACCGAGAAAAAGAAGTTAAGAAAAAGCTTCATCATTTATTGAAATGAGGGATTTATGAAATTCAGTAAAAAGTATATAGCAGCTGGATCAGCTGTTATCGTATCCTTGAGTCTTTGCGCCTATGCACTGAACCAGCATCGCTCGCAGGAAAATAAGGACAATAATCGTGTCTCTTATGTGGATGGCAGTCAGTCAAGTCAGAAAACTGAAAACCTGACACCAGATCAGGTTAGACAGAAAGAAGGAATTCAGGCTGAGCAAATTGTCATCAAAATTACAGATCAGGGCTATGTGACGTCACACGGTGACCACTATCATTACTATAATGGGAAAGTTCCTTATGATGCCCTCTTTAGTGAAGAACTCTTGATGAAGGATCCAAACTACCAACTTAAAGACGCTGATATTGTCAATGAAGTCAAGGGTGGTTATATCATCAAGGTCGATGGAAAATATTATGTCTACCTGAAAGATGAAGCTCATGCTGATAATGTTCGAACTAAAGATGAAATCAATCGTCAAAAACAAGAACATGTCAAAGATAATGAGAAGGTTAACTCTAATGTTGCTGTAGCAAGGTCTAAGGGACGATATACGACAAATGATGGTTATGTCTTTAATCCAGCTGATATTATCGAAGATACGGGTAATGCTTATATCGTTCCTCATGGAGGTCACTATCACTACATTCCCAAAAGCGATTTATCTGCTAGTGAATTAGCAGCAGCTAAAGCACATCTGGCTGGAAAAAATATGCAACCGAGTCAGTTAAGCTATTCTTCAACAGCTAGTGACAATAACACGCAATCTGTAGCACAAGGCTCAACTAGCAAGTCAGAAAGCAAAGTTGAAAATCTCCAAAGTCTATTGAAAGAACTCTATGATTTACCTAGCGACCAACGTTACAGTGAATCAGATGGCTTGGTCTTTGACCCTGCTAAGATTATCAGTCGTACGGCAAATGGAGTTGCGATTCCGCATGGCGACCATTACCACTTTATTCCTTACAGCAAGCTCTCTGCTTTAGAAGAAAAGATTGCCAGAATGGTGCCTATCGGTGGAACTGGTTCTACAGTTTCTACAAATGAAAAACCTCATGAAGTAGCGTCTAGTCTAGGAAGTTTTTCAAGTAGTCCATCTACTTTGAATCATGCCTCATTACTTACAAATAAGCCTATCTCTTCAACATCTGATGGTTATATCTTTAATCCTAAAGATATTGTCGAAGAAACAGCCACAGCTTATATCGTCAGACATGGTGATCATTTCCATTACATTCCAAAATCGACCGTAATTGGGCAACCGACTCTTCCAAACAATGGTCTAACAACACCTTCGCCATCTCTTCCAGTTAATCCTGGTGTTTCACATGAGGAACATGAAGAAGATGGACACGGCTTTGATGCTAATCGTATTATTGCGGAAGATGCGGCAGGCTTTGTCATGACTCATGGTAACCACAATCATTATTTCTTCAAGAAGGACTTGACAGAAGAGCAAATTAAGGCTGCGCAAAAACATTTAGAGGAAGTTAAAACTAGTCATAATGGATTAGATTCTTTGTCATCTCATGAACAGGATTATCCAAGTAATGCCAAAGAAATGAAAGATTTAGATAAAAAAATCGAAGAAAAAATTGCTGGCATTATGAAACAATATGGTGTCAAACGTGAAAGTATTGTCGTGAATAAAGAAAAAAATGCGATTATTTATCCGCATGGAGATCACCATCATGCAGATCCGATTGATGAACATAAACCGGTTGGAATTGGTCATTCTCACAGTAACTATGAACTGTTTAAACCCGAAGAAGGAGTTGCTAAAAAAGAAGGGAATAAAGTTTATACTGGAGAAGAATTAACGAATGTTGTTAATTTGTTAAAAAATAGTACGTTTAATAATCAAAACTTTACTCTAGCCAATGGTCAAAAACGCGTTTCTTTTAGTTTTCCGCCTGAATTGGAGAAAAAATTAGGTATCAATATGCTAGTAAAATTAATAACACCAGATGGAAAAGTATTGGAGAAAGTATCTGGTAAAGTATTTGGAGAAGGAGTAGGGAATATTGCAAACTTTGAATTAGATCAACCTTATTTACCAGGACAAACATTTAAGTATACTATCGCTTCAAAAGATTATCCAGAAGTAAGTTATGATGGTACATTTACAGTTCCAACCTCTTTAGCTTACAAAATGGCCAGTCAAACGATTTTCTATCCTTTCCATGCAGGGGATACTTATTTAAGAGTGAACCCTCAATTTGCAGTGCCTAAAGGAACTGATGCTTTAGTCAGAGTGTTTGATGAATTTCATGGAAATGCTTATTTAGAAAATAACTATAAAGTTGGTGAAATCAAATTACCGATTCCGAAATTAAACCAAGGAACAACCAGAACGGCCGGAAATAAAATTCCTGTAACCTTCATGGCAAATGCTTATTTGGACAATCAATCGACTTATATTGTGGAAGTACCTATCTTGGAAAAAGAAAATCAAACTGATAAACCAAGTATTCTACCACAATTTAAAAGGAATAAAGCACAAGAAAACTCAAAACTTGATGAAAAGGTAGAAGAACCAAAGACTAGTGAGAAGGTAGAAAAAGAAAAACTTTCTGAAACTGGGAATAGTACTAGTAATTCAACGTTAGAAGAAGTTCCTACAGTGGATCCTGTACAAGAAAAAGTAGCAAAATTTGCTGAAAGTTATGGGATGAAGCTAGAAAATGTCTTGTTTAATATGGACGGAACAATTGAATTATATTTACCATCGGGAGAAGTCATTAAAAAGAATATGGCAGATTTTACAGGAGAAGCACCTCAAGGAAATGGTGAAAATAAACCATCTGAAAATAGAAAAGTACCTACTGGAACAGTTGAGAACCAACCAACAGAAAATAAACCAGCAGATTCTTTACCAGAGGCACCAAACGAAAAACCTGTAAAACCAGAAAACTCAACGGATAATGGCATGTTGAATCCAGAAGGGAATGTGGGGAGTGACCCTATGTTAGATCCAGCATTAGAGGAAGCTCCAGCAGTAGATCCTGTACAAGAAAAATTAGAAAAATTTACAGCTAGTTACGGATTAGGCTTAGATAGTGTTATATTCAATATGGATGGAACGATTGAATTAAGATTGCCAAGTGGAGAAGTGATAAAAAAGAATTTATCTGATCTCATAGCGTAAGGAATAGCAGTAGAAAAAGTCTGAATCAAAAATGAAGTTCTCTCAAAAGTTAGAAATAAAACTCTGACTTTGGGAGAATTTCATTTTATTATTAATATATAAAATTTCTTGACATACAACTTAAAAAGAGGTGGAATATTTACTAGTTAATTAATTGGTTAATTAATTTATTTATTTAATCATTTAATAATGAAGACATCATATAAATAATTATAGAAATGAGGTAATTATGAAATTTAAAAAGAAATATATAGCAGCTGGATCTGTTGTTATCCTTTCCTTAAGTCTGTGTGTTTATGCTCTGAACCAACATAGCTAACAGGCCAATACAGATAAAAATCGTGTTTCATATGTAAACAGTAATAAAGACACTAAGAAGACTGAAAATTTGACTCCAGACTAGGTTAGTCAAAAAGAAGGAATTCAAGCAAAACAAATTGTTATTAAGATTACAGGTCAAGGTTATGTAACTTCTCATGGCGATCATTATCACTGCTATAATGGTAAAGTTCCTTTTGATGCGCTCTTTAGTGAAGAGCCATTAATGAAAGCCCCCAACTATCAGCTGAAAGATCAAGATATCGTCAGTTAGGTTAAGGGAGGATATAGTATTAAGGTAGATGGAAAGTATTATGTTTACCTTAAAGATTAAGCTCATGCAGAAAATGTACGAACAAAAGATGAAATCAATCGCCAAAAACAAGAACATGGTAAAGACGATAAAGGAGCTAGTGCAGAAGTATCTGTAGCAAAATTACAGGGACGTTATACTACCGATGATGGTTATATATAGTGAGTTGAATTTAGAATAGCACATCATAGTTTCTAAATCATTGTTAGAAATTACTTTAAAATCCCCTTATCAATTTGCTCATATTCTATTTCAACCTACTATAGTACCACATGGTGGTCACTATCATTTCATTCCTGAGAGTGACTTGTCGGCAGGTGAATTAGCAGCCACATATGTTTTTAACCCTAATGATATTGTCAGAGATATAGGTGATGCTTATATAGTAAGACATGGGGAACACTATCACTATATTCCTAAGTCATCTCTTAACAATCCCCCATCACACTCTAACACGGAAGAGGTAGGAAGTTCTTCTAGTTCTGTATTAAGTAATCCGTCACTACATGTCCACCATGAGGAAGAAGATGGTCATGGTTTTTGATGCCAATCGAATTATAAGTGAAGATTCAGAAGGTTTTGTGATTCCTCATGGAGACCACAATCACTACATCAAGGTTCAAACTAAGGGCTATGAAGTAGCCTTGAAAAACAAAATTCCAGCCCTGCAATCCAACTATCAACCTGGAACTTTTGATGAGAAGGCAGTCTTGGCAAAAGTAGATCAACTTCTAGCTGATAGCAGAAGCATCTACAAAGACAGATTGAGTTAGCTTTAGGTCAGTTTACTGAAAGTTTGAAAAAAATAAAAGTTAGTTGATTGATTACTTCTCTAAATTTTGGGCACACTAAAAAGAGGTCTTGACACCTAAACTTTAAAATTAAAGCATATTGAATCCGTGCTGCTGTGCGAAGCGAATAGCGTCTTGGACGAACATTGTCTTATCTGGATTTCTTATTTCTGTAAGGCCTTGTAATCTTGGATTATAACTCTCCTGTTTTAGGAGTACATGGTAGATAGCAACCAATAATCTGCGACAGATAGCAAGGAAGAAGTAGAAAGTCTTTTGAACAAGGCAAATCAACTCTTGGAACAAATCCATGAAGAAGGAATCAGACAATCCTTGGCAGAAGAAGTAGAAAATCTAAAAGCTGCCACAAACAAGGCTGATGCAGACTTGGATGAAGTAAACAGTCAGGTAAAAGATGTTTTGACTCGTATCGCTAGCGCCCTTCAACAAGAAAAGGAAAATGCTGAGCAAGATTCTCAGACACTTGTACTCTATCAAAAACTCTACGATATTCTCATGTCGCTTCACTCTTATTTAGAAAGTAATAATGGATCTGATGCGGACTTTGATAAGGTGGATGCATTATTAGATCAACTTTCTGCTAATAGTAAAGACAAAGCAGCTTTACTTGAATTGACAAAAGCTATTCTAGTTTTGAATCACCAAATCCAGTCAAAAGCTAGCGCAAGTGAAGAAACAAGTCCAGCAAGAAATGCTGAAGCAAATGGTGATAACACCAGTGTTGAGAACCAACCAAATGTAGCTACAGAATCTAACAGTGAAACTGCAAGCGACGAAAACAAACCAAGCAACACAACAGATTCTAAGCCTGCTGAACCAGCTTTAGAAAAGGAAACAACAGAATCTACAATAAGTACTGGAAATCAAGCAAAACCAGTAGAATAAAAAGAAAGGCGAAGTAGCTGAGCTACCTCGTCTTTTTAGTCTTTATAAGCTACGATGCCAATGATGGTATCAACTGCACGTTCCATAGTCTGAAGGCTGACGTATTCAAAACGTCCGTGCATATTTTCGCCGCCCGCAAAGATATTAGGGGTTGGGATTCCCATAAAGGAAATCTTAGAGCCGTCTGTCCCTCCACGGATTGGTTCGATAATAGGAGTGATACCCAAATCTTCCATAACTGCTTTGGCAATGGTAATTGGAGTCATATCTTTCTCAATGACTTCTTTCATATTGTAGTACTGGTCTGTCAAGTTTAGAGTGACACGGTCGCTCCCAAGTTCTTGATTCATCTGATCAGCGATAGACTGCATAGCTACTTTACGCGCATCAAAGGCATCTTTTTCAAAATCACGAATAATGTAGCTTGCACGCGCCTCCTCGACACTACCAGTCACATCCATAAGATGGTAGAACCCTTGGTAACCATCCGTTAACTCAGGTCGGTCATTTTCTGGAAGTTGATTATGAAAATCAATTGCTAGCTGAAGGGCGTTGACCATTTGCCCTTTGGCAGTACCAGGGTGGACATTGCGTCCTTGGAAATGCAATTCAGCCCCAGCTGCTGAGAAGGTCTCGTATTGAAGCTCACCTAGTGGACCACCATCTACTGTGTAGGCAAAATCCACATCAAAATCTTCTGCATCAAATTTATTGGCACCAACACCGATTTCTTCATCTGGACCAAAACCAACACGAATCTCACAGTGCTTAATTTCAGGATGAGCAGTTAGATATTCAATGGCTGTCATAATTTCAGCAATTCCTGACTTGTCATCAGCACCTAGCAAGGTTGTTCCATCTGTTGTGATGAGCGTTTGTCCTGGATATTTTTCAAGACTCTTGAAGTCGGCTGGATCGAGTTTGAAACCAGAATTCCCTAGTTCAATCACACCACCATCGTAGTTTTCAATTACCTGTGGATTGACTCCTTCAGCATTAAAATCAGCAGTATCCATGTGCGATATAAAACCAATCTTACGTGTTAAAGACGGATCGTTGGCTGGCAAGGTTCCAATAGCAAAACCATTCGGTAGATAGTAAACATTTTGCAGTCCAACACGTTTCATTTCAGGAATTAGGACATTTGTTGCGAAGTCAACCTGACTCTGTGTACTTGGAGTAGTAGTAGAGTGTTCATCAGAGCGCGTGTTGACCTTAACGTAGGTTAAGAAGCGGTCCAAGAGATTTGGATAAGTCATAAAAAAACTCCTTTTGAATTTATTTTTTCCATTGTATCATAGAAAGAAGAGAAAAACAAAAGACAGAAGATTGAGAATGTCCCTATGTTAGCGTTTACTTATCGATGAATTAATGATAAAATAAACTTGATAAAAACATCACAAGGAAGCAGTCATGAAAAAAGCAATTTTAATGATGACCTTCGGTTCACCAGAAGAGATTACCTTTGAAGGTGTAGCTGATTTTTTCACAAATATTCGTCGTGGGGTGAGACCCCAAGACCACGAGATTCAGACTCTCTATGATAATTATGTACGAATTGGAGGCACGCCTCTGCAAAAAATTACCCGTCAAGAGGTTGCCTTGGTAGAAGATAGGCTGGGGAATGAATACAGTGTCTACTTTGCTAATAAGTTTTCCAGTCCCTTTATTCCAGATGTGATCGGTCAAATGGAAGCAGACGGAATTGAACAGTGTATTTGCTTGATTTTGGAGCCCCATTATTCTTTCTACTCTGTCATGGGCTATGAAAAATTTTTAGAAAGCAAACAAATTCAATTTTTGGTCATTAAGGACTGGTATCAGGAAGAAGCGCTCTTAAACTATTGGGCAGATGAAATTGCTAAGATTTTAGAAGAAGAAGTAAAGCAAGACAGCTTTAAAGTCATCTTTTCAGCCCATAGTGTGCCTATTTTTGCCTTGGATTTTGGTGACCCATATATTGACCAAATTTTCGAAAATAGCAAGTTAGTCGCTGAAAAACTAGGCTTGAGTTCTGAACAATATACCAATACTTGGCAGAGTGAGAGTGATATTGGGATTCCATGGATTAAGCCAGATGTTTTGGAGTATCTCAGAGAACAGACAGAACATCCAGACCATTATATTTTTGTTCCTATCAGCTTCATTAGCGAGCATATTGAGGTCTTGTTTGATAATGATGTGGAATGTTATGACTTGTGTCAAGAATTGGGTGTGAACTACCATCGTCCACCAATGCCAAATACGGATTCTCGTTTAATTGATGCCTTGATTAATACAGTCAGAGCTAATGAATATCAAGAGTTTAAGGAATTTCTCCCAGAAGAAGAGACCTTTGATGAGTTAGTTCCTTCAGACGAGACGAAAAACATTTTGGCTGAATCTCAAGATTTACAAATGCCAGAATTTGTGAAAAAACTGATTGAGAAAAAAGGGCGGGAGAATGTTAAGATGCCTTATTTGATCAAAAAAATGCTTGAGAAAGCAGGCAAGTTACCCAAAGAGTAAAGAAAAAAGGATTTAGCTTTCTTTGCGCTAGATCCTTTTAAACGATTATTTTTTCTCAAGAAGAGCTTTGATTTCTTGAAGGACTTCCAATTCGGTTGTTTTTTTTTCGTCAGTTTTTTCTTCCTTTATGCCAGTCAGTTTCTGTGCTTTTTCAATACCCTTGATAATAAAGAAGAGGGCGGTACCGACAAAGATAAAATTGATAATAGCACTTAAAAAGTTACCATAGCCGACTCCATGCCAAGAAAGTTGAGCGATACGTTCGACTTTAGCAGCTTTCAAAGCGGGATTTAAAATAAGAGGAGTGATAATGTCGTTTACAAGTGAAGTAACGATAGCACCAAAAGCAGAGGCAATGACAACACCGACAGCAAGGTCAATAACATTTCCTCGAAGCAAGAATGATTTTAGATTTTTTAACATACTGTTTTCCTTTCAACGTTTCGTGTTTCATTGTATCCTAAATCATTATAGAAGGCAATTAAAAGGCTCATAAATGGAATATTATTTTCTAAAAATATAGACCTTGCTCAAGATATAATTGATGATAATAATGAGTATTTGTGCAATTATTGTTTCAATTGCATTTACCTTATCAGGATTTTCGTTTACAAATTGCCCTATGATATGAGGGAATTGAGTTACAAAGAGAAAAGTTAAAAACAAGTCTAACAGAAAAGTAGAAAGGCGGGCAAGAAAAAATTTCACTAAACGGATAAGCCGATTCTTCCTTGCTTGCTTAAATACAAGCCTATCATTTGTGATAAAGGCAAATAGGATACCAAATATATTTGCCAAGGCCGTAGCAAGGAGTTCCTGATGAGTTAGTTGATAAATGACCAATCGCGAGAGAATCGAAACTAGAGTTGTTGCAAGGCCAAAAAAGAGATAGGCTAAGATTTCATTGTTAAAAAATTTTTGAATAGGAATTTTCATGTTTTAAGTATAGCATAAAGCAGGCTATTGTGCTATACTAGTAAGGTTGAATAAAGCAACCCTTGGTGCTTAGCTTCTTTCACCAAGCATATTACACGCGGATAACCCGCTAAAGGAGAAAAGATGAAAAAATTAACTATTCGTGATGTTGCAGACATTGCAATCGTCGCTGCTATCTATGTCGTTTTGACTGTTACACCGCCCCTAAATGCCATTAGCTATGGTGCTTATCAGTTCCGTATTTCAGAAATGATGAACTTTATGGCTTTTTACAATCCCAAGTACATCATCGGAGTTACCATCGGTTGTATGATTGCTAATTTCTTTAGCTTCGGACTACTAGATGTCTTTGTTGGTGGCGGATCAACCTTGGTATTCCTCAGTTTAGGTGTTTGGCTTTTTGCAAAATACAGCAAGGATTACCTCTTTAACGGATTGATTCGAAAAGATCATTTCTTCTTTTCAATCCTCTTTTCAATTTCCATGTTTACTATCGCTGCAGAGTTAAATATTGTAGCAGAATTACCATTCTTCCTTACTTGGTTTACAACAGGGATTGGTGAATTTGCCTCATTGATTATTGGAGCGATTATTATCGGTAAAATTGGTCGTCGAATTGATTTAAGCAAATAGAACAGGACAAGCTAGGTAGCCTTTACCTGGCTTTTTCTTATAGAAAATTTCTAAGGAAACTTGACAAGCTTTTCTGATTATAGTATACTTTTCAAGTAAGCTGATTTAGCTCAGTTGGCAGAGCGCATCCATGGTAAGGATGAGGTCGCCGGTTCAATCCCGGCAATTAGCATGAAATAAACAGAAAAGCCCTTGATTTACAAGGTTTTTTGTTATGTCTGCCCCCAATTTTTCAAAGATGTTTCTTATGCACCTGTGTAAATAAAACTAATACTCAATGAAAATCAAAGAGCAAACTAGGAAGCTAGCCGCAGGTTGCTCAAAGCACTGCTTTGAGGTTGTAGATGAAACTGACGAAGTCAGCTCAAAACACCGTTTTGAGGTTGTAGATGAAACTGACGAAGTCAGCTCAAAACACCGTTTTGAGGTTGCAGATAGAACTGACGAAGTCAGTATCACATACATACGGTAAGGTGACGCTGACGAAGTTTGAATTTAGTATAAAGAGTTTAGTCTGTTGACAAAAGTTATTCTCTTTAGTAGAATAGAAGATGCGATGAGTCGATAGGTAGTCTTCGGACTACTATTGAGCATAAGGAGGTCATAACGCAGGAGCGGACCTTGATGAGTTGTGTGAACCTGCTCATCACATGAAGATGCCTCTTAGTCCCTAGTCTAACGACTGGGGATTTTTATTTTCCAAAAAATGATAAAAAGCTTTGCAATTCATGGAAAAAGTAGTATAATACTTCTATTATAGAAATTTTTAGAAAATTCCGAAAGAGGTTATTTATGGGATATACAGTTGCTGTAGTCGGCGCGACAGGTGCTGTCGGTGCTCAGATGATAAAAATGTTGGAAGAATCAACACTTCCAATCGATAAAATTCGTTTACTTGCTTCTGCACGTTCAGCAGGCAAGACTTTGAAATTTAAAGACCAAGATATTACGATTGAAGAAACGACTGAGACAGCTTTTGAGGGAGTTGATATTGCTCTCTTTTCAGCAGGTGGTTCGACATCAGCTAAGTATGCACCATACGCAGTTAAAGCTGGAGCGGTAGTAGTAGATAATACATCTTACTTCCGTCAAAATCCAGACGTTCCTTTGGTTGTTCCAGAGGTCAATGCTCACGCACTTGATGCCCACAATGGGATCATTGCCTGCCCTAACTGTTCAACAATTCAAATGATGGTGGCTCTTGAGCCAGTTCGCCAAAAATGGGGCTTGGACCGTATCATTGTTTCAACTTACCAAGCAGTTTCAGGTGCTGGTATGGGAGCAATTCTTGAGACACAACGTGAACTTCGTGAAGTCTTGAATGATGGTGTAACCCCACGTGATTTGCATGCCGAAATCTTGCCTTCAGGTGGTGACAAGAAACATTATCCTATCGCCTTTAATGCTCTTCCACAAATTGATGTCTTCACTGACAATGATTACACTTATGAAGAGATGAAGATGACTAAGGAAACTAAGAAAATCATGGAAGATGATAGTATTGCCGTTTCAGCAACATGTGTTCGTATTCCAGTCTTATCAGCTCACTCTGAGTCTGTTTATATCGAAACAAAAGAAGTGGCTCCAATCGAAGAAGTCAAAGCAGCTATCGCAGCCTTCCCGGGTGCTGTTCTTGAAGATGATGTAGCTCATCAAATTTATCCTCAAGCTATCAATGCAGTTGGTTCGCGTGATACCTTTGTTGGTCGTATCCGTAAAGACTTGGATGCTGAAAAAGGAATCCACATGTGGGTTGTTTCAGACAACCTGCTCAAAGGTGCTGCTTGGAACTCAGTTCAGATTGCTGAAACTCTTCATGAACGTGGCTTGGTTCGTCCAACAGCTGAATTGAAATTTGAGTTAAAATAGTCATATTGTTTAGGAGTTCAGATGAACTCCTTCTTTGAAATAGAGAGGTGTTTTCATGTCTTATCAAGATTTAAAAGAGTGTAAAATCATCACAGCCTTTATTACCCCCTTCCATCAGGATGGTTCCATCAACTTTGATGCTATTCCAGCCTTGATTGAGCATTTGTTGACTCATCATACGGATGGAATTCTTCTCGCAGGGACCACTGCTGAGAGTCCAACCTTGACTCACGATGAAGAGTTGGAGTTGTTTGCGGCTGTACAAAAGATTGTCAATGGACGCGTTCCTTTGATTGCGGGTGTTGGTACCAATGATACGCGTGACTCTATCGAGTTTGTCAAAGAAGTCGCGGAATTCGGCGGTTTTGCTGCTGGGCTTGCTATTGTTCCTTACTACAATAAACCTTCGCAAGAAGGAATGTATCAGCACTTTAAGGCTATTGCAGATGCTTCTGACCTACCAATTATTATCTATAACATTCCAGGGCGTGTAGTTGTCGAATTGACTCCAGAAACCATGCTTCGCTTAGCTGACCATCCAAATATTATTGGTGTCAAAGAATGTACCAGCTTGGCCAATATGGCTTACTTGATTGAGCACAAGCCAGAAGAGTTCTTGGTCTATACAGGTGAGGATGGAGATGCTTTCCATGCCATGAACCTTGGTGCGGATGGGGTTATTTCTGTTGCCTCTCATACAAATGGGGATGAAATGCACGAGATGTTTACTGCCATTGCAGAAAGCGATATGAAGAAAGCTGCATCTATTCAGCGTAAATTCATTCCTAAAGTCAATGCCCTCTTCTCTTATCCAAGTCCTGCTCCTGTCAAGGCCGTTCTCAACTATATGGGATTTGAAGCTGGTCCAACTCGATTACCTCTTGTTCCAGCACCAGAAGAAGATGCCAAACGCATTATCAAGGTTGTTGTAGATGGCGACTACGAAGCGACCAAGGCAACTGTAACAGGGGTTTTAAGACCAGATTACTAATAAGACAATAAAATCCATGACCGAATGAAGGATCATGGATTTTTCTTATTTTCCTAAACAGAATTGGCTAAAGAGTTGGGTAATGAGTTCATCAGGAGCAGCATCCCCAGTGATTTCTCCGAGGATTTCCCAAGTACGAGTCAAGTCAACTTGAAGCAAGTCAACTGGCATACCCAGTTCAAGACCTTGGTTAACAGCTTGTAGGCTTTCAACGGCCTTCTCAATCAAGGAAATGTGACGTGCGTTAGACAAGTAAGTAGCATCTTGCTCGACTAGACCAGCATTTTCAAAGAAGAGGTTGTTAATTCTCTCTTCAATCTTATTGATATTTTGATTTTTAAGGACTGAAATGCGAATGACATCTTCTGGAAGTTCAGAGGTTTCAATAACTTCTGGCAGGTCAGTTTTGTTAAGAAGAATAATGCGATTAGTCTCCTGACTGATTTCTAGGAGTTGGCGGTCTTGGGCGGTTAGTGGTTCACTGGCATTTAGCACCAGTAGAACCAAGTCGGCTTCCTTGAGGGCTTTTTTCGAACGCTCAACTCCAATTTGTTCCACGATGTCATCCGTTTCACGGATACCGGCTGTATCAATCAATTTGAGAGGGACACCGTTGATGTTGACGTATTCTTCAATGACATCTCGAGTAGTACCAGCAATATCTGTAACGATAGCCTTGTCCTCACGCAAGAGGTTGTTGAGAAGGCTAGATTTCCCAACGTTTGGGCGTCCGATGATAGCAGTGGAAATCCCTTCACGGAGGATTTTGCCGCGACGGGCTGTCTTAAGGAGATTGGTTAGCAATTGCTCAAACTCCATAGTCTTCTCACGGACAACAGCAGTAGTGGCTTCCTCAACATCGTCATACTCAGGATAGTCAATATTAACCTCGACTTGGGCAAGCGTATTGAGGATTTCTTGACGGGTATTATTGATAAGATCAGAAAGGGAGCCGTCTAATTGCTTAACTGCAATGTTCATGGCCTTGTCTGTCTTAGCACGGATGATGTCCATAACGGCTTCAGCCTGAGTCAAGTCCACACGTCCATTTAGGAAGGCCCGTTTAGTAAATTCACCAGGTTCAGCCAATCGAGCTCCTTCACGGATAGCTAGTTGGAGAATTTCATTAGTCACCGCAATCCCACCGTGGGTGTTAATCTCGATAATATCCTCACGAGTGAAGGTCTTTGGAGACTTCATGGCTCCAACCATAACCTCGTCCATGACTTTTCCTGTCTGAGGGGCAACGATGTGACCGTAGTTAAGTGTATGGCTAGCAACCTGACTCAAGTCTTTTCCTTTGAAAATCTTTTGCGCAATAGCAAAACTGTCTGTTCCGCTCAGGCGGACAATGCCTATAGCCCCTTCACCTAGTGGAGTAGAGATAGCAGCGATGGTATCAAATTCACGTGTAATCATAATGTTTCCTTTAATTAATTGCTCTTTTCTTGGAATATTCCAAGTCTCTTTTCAAATTGTAACAAATTTAGACTATTTCTTCAATGGATGCTACTTGGAGATTGAAAAAGCCTAAGCAATTCTGCTTAAGCTAGCTTATTTGGTGCGCATTTCCCCTTGTGGGAAGTAAGTTCCTTCTGGCATGTCGTTGATGATGACATGGACAGCAGATTGAGGGGTTCCTGTGTTGCGAACAACAGCTTCTGTTACTTCCTTAGCAAGAGCTTTCTTTTGCTCGAGCGTGCGTCCTTCAAATAAATCGATGCGTACAAATGGCATAATGGCTTCCTCCACTAGTTTTTGATTTCTTCTATTTTACCACATTTTGCCGTTTAAAGCTTCAGAAAATTATGATATACTAGAATGTAGCAAAAATTTAGAAATGGACGTGAAGCAAGAAACATGGCACAGTTGTATTATCGTTATGGGACCATGAACTCTGGTAAGACCATTGAGATTCTCAAGGTGGCCTATAACTATGAGGAGCAAGGAAAAGGTGTTGTGCTTATGACCTCGGCTCTGGATACGCGTGATGGTGTTGGCTATGTATCGAGTCGAATTGGCATGAAACGCCCTGCCCTTGCGATTGAGGAAACGACGGATATCTTTGGATTTATCCGTGATTTACCAGAAACACCTTACTGTGTGTTGGTCGATGAAGCCCAGTTTCTCAAACGTCATCATGTTTATGACCTAGCTCGTGTTGTAGACGAGTTAGACATACCCGTTATGGCATTTGGTTTGAAAAACGACTTTCGCAATGAACTATTCGAAGGTTCCAAATATCTCTTGCTTTTAGCAGACAAGATTGACGAAATCAAGACCATTTGTCAGTATTGCAAGAAAAAGGCGATCATGGTGTTGCGTACACAGGATGGACTGCCCGTTTATGATGGTGAACAGATTCAGATTGGTGGCAATGAAACCTATATCTCAGTTTGCCGTAAACATTATTTTGCCCCTGAAATCAATAAGGAGAATGAAGAAAAATGAACATCTATGATCAACTACAAGCTGTAGAAGACCGTTATGAAGAATTAGGAGAATTGCTGAGTGACCCGGATGTGGTCTCTGACACCAAACGTTTTATGGAGCTTTCAAAAGAAGAGGCTTCAACTCGTGATACAGTAACAGCCTACCGTGAGTACAAACAAGTCCTTCAAAACATCGTTGACGCTGAAGAGATGATTAAGGAATCAAGCGGAGATGCGGACTTGGAAGAAATGGCCAAGCAAGAGCTCAAAGATGCCAAGGCTGAAAAAGAAGAATACGAAGAAAAATTGAAAATCTTGCTCCTTCCTAAAGATCCAAACGATGACAAGAACATCATCCTTGAAATCCGTGGCGCTGCTGGTGGAGACGAAGCTGCACTTTTCGCTGGAGACCTTCTAACTATGTATCAAAAGTATGCGGAAGCCCAAGGTTGGCGCTTTGAAGTCATGGAAGCCTCTATGAATGGTGTCGGTGGTTTTAAAGAAGTGGTTGCTATGGTTTCTGGTCAGTCGGTTTACTCTAAACTCAAGTACGAATCAGGTGCCCACCGTGTGCAACGTGTCCCTGTGACAGAAAGCCAAGGCCGTGTTCATACTTCGACAGCGACAGTTCTTGTTATGCCAGAAGTTGAAGAGGTTGAATACGACATTGATCCAAAAGACCTTCGTGTCGACATCTATCACGCCTCTGGTGCTGGTGGACAGAACGTCAACAAGGTTGCGACAGCCGTTCGTATCGTTCACTTGCCAACCAATATTAAAGTTGAGATGCAGGAAGAACGTACCCAGCAGAAGAACCGTGAGAAAGCCATGAAAATCATCCGTGCCCGTGTTGCTGACCACTTTGCACAAATTGCTCAGGATGAACAAGACGCTGAGCGTAAGTCGACAATCGGTACTGGTGACCGTTCAGAACGGATCCGAACTTATAACTTCCCACAAAACCGTGTCACAGACCACCGTATCGGCTTGACTCTCCAAAAACTAGATACTATTTTGTCTGGTAAATTGGATGAGGTTGTGGATGCTTTGGTGCTCTATGACCAAACACAAAAATTAGAAGAATTAAATAAATAATGATATTAGCTCAATTATTTTCAGATTTTGAAGAAGAGTTGATAAGACAAGGAGAGGAAGCTGAAAGCCTCTCTTTTGTCTATCGTAGCCTGAAAAATCTATCTTTTACTGACTTTGTTTTTGCCCTCCAGCAGGAAGTGACGGAAGAGGAAGAAGTATTTGTAAAAGGAATTTTCCAACAGTTAGCAGCTCATAAACCGGCACAGTACATCATTGGACAGGCAGATTTTTATGGAATGCAGTTAAAAGTTGATGAGCGGGTTTTGATTCCTCGTCCAGAGACAGAGGAATTGGTTGAGCTTATCCTAGCTGAAAATCCTGAGACGAATCTTTCAGTTCTGGATATTGGAACAGGTAGTGGAGCTATTGCTCTCGCTCTAGCAAAAAACAGACCAGATTGGTCAGTGACGGCAGCAGATATTTCTCAAGATGCTTTAGATGTAGCCAGCGAAAATGCTAAAAATCAAAATCTTCAAATATTTTTAAAAAAATCTGACTGTTTTACAGAAATTTCTGAAAAATATGATATAATTGTTTCCAATCCACCCTATATCTCTCGTGAAGATGAGTCAGAGGTCGGCTTGAATGTTTTGCATTCGGAGCCTCATCTAGCTCTCTTTGCAGATGAGGATGGCCTAGCTATTTACCGTAAAATTGCGGAAGATGCAAAAGACTATCTCAAAGATGGTGGTAAGATTTACCTTGAAATTGGATACAAGCAAGGTCAAAGTGTTCCTGAACTTTTTAGGAAGCATCTTCCTGAAAAGCGAGTACGAACACTCAAGGACCAATTTGGTCAAGATAGGATGGTCGTGGTTGATGATGGACAGGATTAGACAAGAGTTAGAAAAGAGTGGGGCTGTCGTTCTGCCAACAGAGACAGTTTACGGTCTCTTTGCCAAGGCTCTAGACGAAAAAGCAGTTGATCATGTATACCAGCTTAAACGTCGTCCAAGAGACAAGGCGCTTAACCTCAATATCGCCTCTCTCGAGGACATCTTGCACTTTTCAAAGAATCAGCCAACCTATCTTCAAAAACTTGTAGAGACCTTTTTACCAGGTCCCTTGACTATTATACTAGAAGCAAACGACAAAGTTCCCTATTGGGTCAATTCTGGTCTTGCAACGGTGGGATTTCGGATGCCCAGTCACCCTATCACACTGGATTTAATTCGAGTGACAGGACCCCTGATTGGACCGTCTGCCAATATTTCAGGTCAGGCGAGTGGAGTAACCTTTGAACAAATTCTGAAAGATTTTGACCAAGAGGTTCTGGGGCTGGAAGACGATGCTTTTCTAACTGGACAGGATTCAACTATTTTGGATTTGTCTGGAGACAAGGTGAAAATCTTACGCCAAGGGGTCATTAAGCGAGAAGATATTCTTGCTCAGTTGCCAGAGATTTCTTTTGAGGAGGAATGAGATGCTAAGAGATTTAAGAGAAACTGATGTGAAAGCGATATGTGAGATCAACCAAGATGCTTTGGGTTATTCTTTTAGTCCAGAGGACACAGCTAGTCAACTAGCTAGACTGTCTCAGGATTCCCATCATTTCCTACTTGCTTATGAGGATGAAGTTAGTCATGCCTTGCTTGGATATGTCCACGCTGAGGTCTATGAATCACTTTATTCTAAAGCAGGATTTAATATCTTAGCCTTAGCAGTTTCACCTCAAGCACAAGGTCAAGGTATTGGTAAAAGCTTATTGCAAGGGTTGGAAGAAGAAGCAAAAAGACGTGGTTATGGGTTTATCCGCTTAAACTCTGCTGATCATCGTCTGGGTGCTCATGCATTTTATGAAAAAGTTGGTTATACTTGTGATAAAATGCAGAAACGGTTTATTCGCATCTTTTAGTTTGATTTTCTAATAAGAAAATTAAACTAATGGACTAGTCATACAATAAAGGAGAAGACCTATGATTTTTGACAAAGATGATTTTAAAGCATACGATGCTGATCTCTGGAATGCTATTGCTAAAGAAGAAGAACGCCAACAAAATAATATCGAGTTGATTGCTTCGGAAAACGTAGTTTCCAAGGCTGTTATGGCAGCTCAAGGGTCTATCTTGACAAACAAATATGCCGAGGGTTACCCAGGCCGCCGTTATTATGGTGGAACGGATGTGGTAGACGTGGTAGAGACTCTTGCTATTGAACGCGCAAAAGAAATTTTCGGTGCAAAATTTGCTAATGTCCAACCTCACTCAGGAAGCCAAGCCAACTGTGCGGCTTACATGGCCTTGATTGAGCCAGGTGATACCGTTATGGGGATGGATTTAGCAGCAGGTGGACACTTGACCCACGGAGCTCCAGTTAGCTTCTCAGGTCAAACCTACAACTTTGTTTCTTATAGTGTAGATCCTGAAACGGAATTATTGGACTTTGATGCTATATTGAAGCAAGCCCAAGAAGTAAAACCAAAACTGATTGTAGCTGGTGCTTCAGCCTATTCTCAAATTATCGACTTTTCAAAATTCCGTGAAATTGCGGATGCTGTTGGGGCTAAACTCATGGTAGATATGGCTCATATTGCTGGTTTGGTTGCAGCTGGTCTACATCCAAGCCCAGTACCATATGCTCATATCACTACAACAACGACCCACAAAACCCTTCGTGGCCCTCGTGGTGGTTTAATTTTGACCAATGATGAGGATCTAGCTAAGAAAATCAATTCAGCTATTTTCCCAGGTATTCAGGGTGGACCTTTGGAGCATATTGTAGCTGCCAAGGCTGTTTCCTTTAAAGAAGTTTTGGATCCAGCCTTCAAGGAATACGCTACCAATGTTATCAAAAACAGCAAAGCTATGGCAGATGTCTTCTTGCAAGACCCTGATTTCCGTATTATTTCTGGTGGGACTGAAAATCACCTCTTCCTTGTTGATGTGACTAAGGTTGTAGAAAACGGAAAAGTTGCTCAAAACTTGCTGGATGAAGTCAATATTACCCTAAATAAAAATTCAATTCCTTACGAAACCTTGTCACCATTCAAGACAAGTGGGATTCGTATCGGATCTGCAGCCATTACTGCGCGTGGATTTGGTGAAGCAGAGAGTCGCAAAGTGGCTGAACTCATCATTAAAACCCTTAAGAATGCAGAAAATGAAGCTGTCTTAGAAGAAGTGAGAAGTGAAGTCAAAGTGTTGACAGACGCCTTCCCATTATACGAGGACTAAA
The DNA here is from genome assembly GCF_013277425.1 of Streptococcus sp. 79. Taxonomy (NCBI): domain Bacteria; kingdom Bacillati; phylum Bacillota; class Bacilli; order Lactobacillales; family Streptococcaceae; genus Streptococcus; species Streptococcus sp. 79. Next base: position 37,338 of record NZ_VMMW01000032.1, on the reverse strand, counting down.
ACTTTTATGGACATTTATATTAAGAAAGCCATTATTCACCAGTTCAGTCCGGCTGATACCGAGCTGTTCCTAGCGGATAAGCTTCTCAATATTACTCCAAAAATCGAAGAATACCTGCGTAAAAAAATTGAACGTGTGTATTCAGATGAAGCCAAGACTGGGATTTTCGAGGAAGAAAATCCCTTCTTCAATCACATCACAGACGATTTATTGGAGACATCAGTAACACTGGCTAATCTCTGGAAAGAGGAGTTTAGCATTTCTGAAAATCTCAAGACCAATGACTTGATTTTTGTGCAATTTTCTAAAGAAGGTGTAGAACATTTCGCTTTCTTACGAATTGCCCTGCGAGAGACCTTGCCCCACCTCGGAGGAGAAGTTGATAATCCAATCAAGTTGACTCAGAATAACCTGCCTGGATTTGGAACAGGGGCTGATGAGGCCTTGGTGGTTAATCTTCAGAGTCGCAAGTATCATCTGATTGAAAAACGAATCAAGTACAACGGGACTTTTTTGAATTATTTTTCAGATAATCTTCTTGCTGTAGTCCCTAAGATTTCACCTAAGAAATCCATCAAGGAACTGGAAAAAACGGCCCAGAGAATTGCTGAAACCTTTAACACAGATGATTTTCAATTTCAATCCAAGGTAAAATCAGCGATTTTCAATAATCTAGAAGAAAGTAATGAATTATCGCCTGAGAAATTGGCTAACGACCTTTTTGACAACAATCTGACGGCTCGTTTGAGCTTTATTGACCAAGTCAAAGAAGCCGTACCAGAACCAGTTCAGTTTGATGAAATTGATGCTAGTCGCCAATTAAAGAAATTTGAAAACCAAAAACTCTCCTTGTCAAATGGAATTGAGCTCATCGTTCCCAATAACGTCTATCAAGACGCCGAGTCTGTTGAGTTTATCCAAAACGACAATGGAACCTACTCTATCTTAATCAAAAATATCGAGGATATCCAAAGTAAATAATGTTTAAACGAATTCGAAGAGTGCTTGTACTAGCAGTCTTCCTTTTTGCTGGCTATAAAGCTTACCGCGTTCACCAGGATGTCAAGCAAGTTATGACCTATCAACCCATGGTGCGAGAAATCTTGAGTGAAAAAGACACCCCAGCAAACGAAGAGCTTGTGCTCGCTATGATTTATACCGAAACAAAAGGAAAAGAAGGCGATGTTATGCAGTCTAGTGAGTCTGCAAGTGGTTCAACCAATACCATCAATGATAACGCCTCTAGCATTCGGCAAGGCGTTCAAACTCTGACAGATAATCTCTATCTGGCCCAGAAGAAGGGGGTAGATGTTTGGACGGCTGTTCAAGCCTATAATTTTGGACCTGCCTATATCGATTTTATCGCACAAAATGGCAAGGAAAATACCTTGGCTCTGGCCAAACAGTACTCCCGTGAGACTGTTGCTCCCTTGCTTGGTAATACCACTGGAAAGACTTATAGTTATATTCACCCTATTTCCATTTTTCACGGTGCCGAACTCTATGTAAATGGAGGAAACTATTACTATTCTAGACAGGTTCAACTCAACCTATACATCATCAAATGTTTCACTCTCTTTTCAACATCTGGCTAGCCCAGGTGTTTTTGTTATAAGTTTTCTTTAAGATAGATATATTACTCTAGAAAGGTAAAGGAGGAAATTCCCTATGAGAAAGAAACTCTTTCTGACCAGTGCTGCGGTCTTGTGGGCAGTAACAGCTATGAATAGCGTCCATGCAGCAACAGATGTTCAAAAAGTTATCGATGAAACCTATGTTCAACCTGAATATGTCCTAGGTTCATCATTGTCAGAAGATCAAAAAAATCAAACCCTAAAAAAACTAGGCTACAATGCCTCAACAGACACCAAAGAACTCAAGACCATGACACCTGATGTCTATTCTAAGATTATGAATGTGGCCAATGACTCTAGCTTACAATTGTATTCATCAGCCAAGATTCAAAAACTAGGTGACAAGTCGCCACTTGAGGTCAAGATTGAAACACCAGAAAACATCACTAAGGTGACGCAGGATATGTACCGAAACGCAGCAGTAACGCTGGGGATGGAACACGCTAAAATTACTGTAGCAGCACCTATTCCAGTTACAGGTGAGAGTGCCTTAGCTGGGATTTACTATTCGCTGGAAGCTAATGGAGCCAAGGTACCACAAGCCAATAAAGAGTTGGCTCAAGAAGAGTTGAAGGCTTTGTCCGATATTAATGCTGAAAACAAGGACAAGTCAGGCTATGATGCTAATAAATTAAATGTTGCCCTAGCCGATATTAAGTCAGGGATCGCCAAAGCTAAAGAAAGTAAGGGAAATCTGACAGAGGATGATGTCCGTAAAATCGTTGAAGATACCTTGAAAAATTACAAACTTGATCAGGTGATAACAGGAAACCAGATCAATATCATCATCAATTTTGCTTTAAATCTCTCAAAGAGTGATATCCTCAGCAATGCAGATTTCACTAAAACCCTAAATGACCTTAAACAAAGTATTGTTTCACAAGCTGGCGACAGTTTTAAAAATATCAACCTTAACTTTGATGCTGATAAGGCGCTAGAGGACGGCGGTAATTTCCTAAGCGCCCTCTGGCAAGCCATTGTCAACTTCTTCAAGAGTTTTGGTTCTTAAGAAATTTCATGGTATAATAGATGGTAACCGTAACGTTGCCGTCTTTTTTGTCGGCCAATAGAAAGAGAAGAGAATGTTAAAGAAAAATGATATTGTAGAAGTTAAAATTGTTGACTTGACCCACGAAGGTGCAGGAGTTGCCAAGGTGGATGGTTTGGTCTTTTTTGTAGAGAATGCTTTACCGAGTGAAAAAATCCTCATGCGTGTCCTTAAGGTTAATAAAAAGATTGGTTTTGGGAAGGTTGAAGAATACCTTATCCAGTCACCACACCGTAACCAAGACGTAGATTTGGCTTACCTGCGTTCAGGAATCGCGGATTTAGGACATCTTGCCTATCCAGAACAGCTCAAGTTTAAAACCAAGCAAGTCAAGGATAGTCTATACAAGATTGCTGGGATTGCTGATGTAGAGGTTGCTGAGACGCTTGGTATGGAAAATCCAATCAAGTACCGCAACAAGGCACAGGTCCCTGTTCGTCGAGTAAATGGTGTCTTGGAAACTGGGTTTTTCCGTAAGAATTCCCACGATCTCATGCCACTGGAAGATTTCTTTATCCAGGATCCTGTAATTGACGAGCTAGTAGTAGCCCTACGCGACTTGCTCCGCCGTTATGATTTGAAACCTTATGATGAAAAGGAGCAGTCTGGCTTGATTCGTAATCTTGTGGTGCGTCGCGGACACTATTCAGGTCAAATTATGGTTATTTTGGTAACAACTCGTCCCAAAGTTTTTCGAGTGGAGCAATTAATTGAACAAGTCATCAAGCAGTTTCCAGAGATTGTGTCTGTTATGCAAAATATCAATGACCAGAACACCAATGCTATTTTTGGTAAGGAATGGCGCACCCTTTATGGACAAGACTTTATTACTGACCAGATGTTGGGAAATGACTACCAAATCGCTGGACCAGCATTTTACCAAGTCAATACTGAAATGGCTGAAAAACTTTATCAAACAACCATTGACTTTGCAGAATTAAAAGAAGATGATGTGGTCATTGATGCCTATTCTGGTATTGGGACGATTGGCCTCTCTGTTGCGAAACACGTCAAGGAAGTTTATGGTGTTGAAGTAATTCCAGAAGCGGTTGAGAATAGCAAGAAGAATGCCCAACTGAACCATATTTCAAATACCCACTATGTCTGTGACACAGCTGAAAATGCCATGAAAAATTGGCTCAAGGAAGGTATTCAACCAACTGTTATCTTAGTTGATCCTCCACGTAAGGGCTTGACCGAAAGCTTTATCAAGGCAAGTAGCCAAACAGGAGCAGACCGCATCGCTTATATCTCATGTAATGTCGCAACCATGGCGCGTGATATCAAACTCTACCAAGAATTAGGATATGAGTTGAAGAAAGTCCAACCAGTGGATCTGTTTCCTCAAACGCATCATGTGGAGTGTGTAGTGTTGCTACAACGAAAAAAAGGGTGAAAATCCTTGATTTTAAGCTATTTTACAAGCATTTTGTCTTTGTAGATAAAGGCAATTTTGACGTCAAAAAAGTCCTAAAAAGGCACATAGATTTATATGTATTTGTAGATGTCGTTTGCGCATCGGAAAAATGAATACAACAATAAATATTTATCTTAAGAGAGACTGGGCAAAAACTAGTTTCTAAATAAAACCACACAGTGATTCCAGTCTTGAATCCAATCAAGCTGAAAGAAATACTGTGTGGTTTTTGAATAGTGGATGTTTTAGAGGCTAGATTCTTGGCCAATTTGGTGAGATTCATGCTCATAAAGATGAATCCTATTTCTGTTGCGATAGCTTGTTTCCCTCTGACATGCACTCTGCGCACGCCAAAAACACTCTTCAATCTACCAAAAACGGGTTCAACATCGATTTTCCGTTTGGCATAGATTCGAGAGCCTTCTTCACTATGTAATGTTTGCTTAAGGAGTTCCTTAAAGTAATTCCAAGTTGGATTATAATGGATTTGTTTCTGATTCCCACTATCTGTTTTAGCCAACTGTTCTAACTCAGGAGTATCTTGAACTTTATCCGCCTCATAAATCTTGAAATCACGTTGAAAGCCATACTTGTCAGTTGGCCTAGAGTAGTTCTTAAAAGAATAAACTAGGCCGTCGGGCTTTATAAACTGGTCCGTGTCCTCAAGATATTCCCAGTTCATTGGATTATCTGTGCTCGTCTGGTATTTTTTAGTCAATTCCTTCTGATACATGGTGTAGGGAATAAGCGGTGTCTTTTCCAATTCATCAATGATAAAACGATAATTTTCTTCGCTACCATAACCGGCATCAGCTACGATATAGTTGAATAAGTCTAGGGTTTGAATCGATTGGAGGAAGGGTTTCAGAGTGCGAGTGTCTGTTGGATTTGGAAAGATATCAAAGTCAAGGACATACTGACCATTGGTAGCCGCTTGGACATTATATCCAGGTTTCAGTTGTCCATTTTGCATATGGTCTTCCTTCATCCTCATAAAAGTGGCATCATGATCCGTTTTTGAGAAAGAGTTGCGGTCTTCTAAAATTTTTCTAGCTTCTTCATAGCGCTGTTTACGAGGAAGGAAATCCTCCTTTAATTGCTTACGGATTTTCTTTATCCGACGGCGTTTTTGTCTATTGGCAGATCCACCCTTTATCACTTTAGGCTCTTCTTCGATAACTTGTTCTATTTCAGCTAAGGTAGCCTCCGTTTTTTCTAGTAGCTCCTCCAAGCCCTGACTGGTTTCCCGATCTTCTTTAGATAAGGCGAGATTTACCCCTTCTTGAATCAGCTGATCATAGAGCTGAGAAATTTTCCCATTCAAGGCTGCTTCATATTTGTCAATAGCTCTTTTCCAAGTGAAAGAATAGAGATTGGCATCAGCTTCTAGTTTTGTTCCATCAATGAACAAGGCATCATCCTCAATCATCCCGTTCTCACGCATGAGTAAGGAGAAGTAAATAAAAGCAGTTTTGATTAGGTTGTTGGCATGTTTACTGGAGCGGAAGTTATTAATCGTTTTATAGCTAACATAGGTATCTTGGCTCAACCATTTCATGGGAATGACTTCTGAGTTCATTTGAACGATTTTACGTCCAGAGAACACTTGACGAGCATAAGCGAACAGGGTCATCTTCATGAGCATGGCTGGATGAAAGGCAGGGCGACCAGTATGAGAGGTCTCTTCCGATAGAACTTGACTAGGGATATTGTCCACAAAGAGGCTAATCATTCTTGCTTCGTGATTTGATGGAATATCGTAGGAAAGATTTACTTCCAAACTTAACTGATTTGTGTTATAATCTTTATACATTGTCATGGCTTTCTAATTGTTTTGTTGTTATTTTAATCATAAACCATGACATAAGAAAACGAGCATCTCCAACTACGGAAATGCTCGTTTTTTGATAGTTAGAAGTGGGTTTTTGCCCAGTCTCTATTGTGATTTATGAAGTGTAGTGAATATGGTATAATAAGATTAAGCAGAAAGAAGTTTGATAAATTTAGAGTGACCTAAGGTCAAGAAGGTATTTGGAACATTTAGTTATATACATTCCTATTTGTCGCGATAATGCATTGTACTGGCTATACCAAAAAGATGTACAGGAACCAGTAGATAATAGAATAAAGATGGAAAGAATATAAAAAATAATATGAGGTGATTATATGGCTGAAATTAGATTTAAAAATCTACCTAAGTTGTTAAGTAGTATGGAGGAAAAAGAATGGATTATTGATAGCTTTTCATTCAATTACAAAAATGAGGATTATGTTGTAATATTAAAGTTATATAGTGATACAGAAAGAAAGCCATCTGAATATGCTAAGGTAAAATTAGAATTCATTAGGGCTAATAATATTAATGAATCTATACAGGCGTATGCGAATTTTTACGAGGTTTACTTCAATTCTTTAGATGAATTTGCGAATTTTTTTAATATAAATAGAGGTAGTGCAAATAGAAATTTATTTGTAGATTTCTCTGAAATTTTTTCAGAATTTATACCAGATAAAAAGTATGAGGAAAAGCAAGGTTTAATTAAACAGCTCCAAGGTTCAAGATGTGAGGGAAACAATCCTAATGCAATATACTGTTATGATGTAAGAAGAAATGGAGAGATTGATGGAAGAAAGAATACCAGATCAAAGGCGAATAGTAATAAGGCGTATACTCTAAGAAGAAGTTTGTATGAAAAATATAAAGATGATAAAAATCTTAGTTTCTTCTTTTCTGATAAATTAGAAGATGAAAGAACTGATGAGGAAATAATAAAGCAAGTTGCTGCTAGACACTGATTTGTTATATATGGATTAAACCTTTTAACGATAACATTATGCTATCGTTAAAAAGTATGTGGATATGTTCCCAAATACGAACGCAACTACTTGGCATACTTGGTGTTCACTCGCTTCATGTCGAATGTGTAAGCTTGTTGAAGAAACGCAGTTAATCTTCAAAAGGTTCCCCAAACCTTTTGAGTTCCGCAGACACATCTGAACAAATTGCGGCTGATTTTGGCATTCACGAAAGCAACTTAATTAGTCGGAGTCGATGGGGTTGAAGCAACTCTTATTCAAAATGGTTTTACGATTTCAAATTCTGCCTTAATTCTGTAAAAACAGTAAAATTCGAAGGATTGTGAGGTAAGAGTTTTTTTCTTTCTGAAAAAATGGTATAATAGCAATCAAAACTAGAAAATAAAACGGAATTTGGAACAGATTAGTCTGTATCCTAGTAGAGTGGTGATACTATGAAGATTAGTAAGAGGCACTTATTAAATTATTCCATCTTGATTCCCTATTTGCTTTTATCTATTTTGGGCTTGATTGTGGTCTATTCGACCACCAGTGCTATTTTAATCGAAGAAGGCAAGAGCGCCTTGCAATTGGTTCGAAATCAAGGAATCTTTTGGATTGTTAGTTTAATACTGATTGCCTTAATTTATAAATTAAGACTAGATTTTTTGAGAAATGAGCGACTAATCATTTTAGTTATCTTGATAGAAATGGTTTTATTGTTCTTGGCTCGTTTTATTGGTATTTCCGTAAACGGGGCATACGGTTGGATTTCGGTTGCAGGAGTAACTATTCAGCCAGCTGAGTACTTGAAAATCATTATTATTTGGTATTTGGCTCACCGATTCTCCAAACAGCAAGAAGAAATAGCTATTTATGATTTTCAAGTTTTGACTCAAAATCAATGGCTTCCCCGTGCTTTTAATGATTGGCGATTCGTTCTCCTAGTTCTGATTGGAAGTTTGGGAATTTTCCCTGATTTAGGGAATGCGACTATTTTAGTCTTGGTTTCCTTGATTATGTATACAGTTAGTGGAATCGCTTATCGCTGGTTTTCAACCATTCTGGCGCTCGTATCTGCCGCTTCTGTCTTTGTCTTGACCACTATCAGCCTAATCGGTGTTGAGACCTTTTCAAAAATTCCAGTATTTGGCTATGTAGCCAAGCGCTTTAGTGCCTTTTTTAATCCTTTTGCCGATCGTGCGGATGCGGGTCACCAGTTATCTAATTCTTATTTTGCCATGGTCAATGGCGGTTGGTTTGGTCTAGGTCTTGGAAACTCGATTGAAAAACGAGGTTATTTACCAGAAGCTCATACAGACTTTGTCTTTTCTATCGTGATTGAAGAATTTGGCTTTGTGGGTGCCAGTCTTATTTTAGCTCTCTTGTTTTTCATGATTTTGCGGATTATCTTGGTCGGTATCCGAGCGGAGAATCCTTTCAATGCGATGGTTGCACTCGGTGTCGGAGGGATGATGTTGGTTCAGGTATTTGTCAATATCGGAGGGATTTCGGGCTTGATTCCATCTACAGGAGTAACCTTCCCCTTCTTATCCCAGGGGGGGAATAGTCTTCTAGTCTTATCAGTGGCAGTGGCCTTTGTCTTAAATATCGACGCCAGTGAAAAACGCGCTAAGTTGTACCGAGAATTGGAAAATCAACCAATGAACCTTCTGTGAAGTAGAATAAAGAAAGGATAGTCTATGTCTCTTCAAAAATTAGAAAATTATAGTAATAAAAGTGTTGTGCAAGAAGAAGTATTGATTCTAACAGAATTATTGGAAGATATTACTAAAAACATGCTTGCCCCAGAGACCTTTGAAAAAATCATGCAGTTGAAAGAATTATCAACGCAGGAAGATTATCAAGGTCTAAACCGTCTAGTGACTAGCTTATCAAATGATGAAATGGTCTATATTTCACGCTATTTTTCAATCTTGCCTCTTTTGATTAATATTTCAGAGGATGTGGATTTAGCTTATGAAATCAATCATCAAAATAATATTGATCAGGACTATTTAGGTAAATTATCTACAACGATTAAATTGGTAGCAGAAAAGGAAAATGCCGTTGAGATTCTAGAACACTTGAATGTTGTCCCTGTTTTGACAGCCCATCCAACACAAGTGCAACGCAAAAGTATGTTGGATTTAACAAATCATATTCATAGTCTTTTGCGTAAATACCGTGATGTTAAGTTGGGGTTGATCAATAAAGAAAAATGGCACAATGATTTGCGCCGTTATATCGAAATTATCATGCAGACAGACATGATTCGTGAGAAAAAATTAAAAGTGACTAACGAAATCACGAATGCTATGGAATATTACAACAGCTCCTTTTTGAAAGCTGTACCTCATTTGACGACGGAGTATAAGCGCTTAGCGCAAGCGCATGGGTTGAATTTAAAACAGGCTAAGCCAATCACCATGGGTATGTGGATAGGTGGTGACCGTGATGGAAATCCATTTGTTACAGCAGAGACCTTGAAGCAGTCTGCACTCACTCAGTGTGAAGTCATCATGAACTACTATGATGAAAAGATTTACCAACTTTATCGTGAATTTTCTCTTTCAACTAGTATTGTCAATGTAAGTAAGCAAGTCAGAGAAATGGCTCGTCAGTCTAAGGATAACTCGATTTACCGTGAAAAAGAGCTTTACCGTCGTGCTTTATTTGATATTCAATCAAAAATTCAAGCAACAAAAACCTATCTGATTGAAGATAAGGAAGTTGGGACTCGTTATGAAACCGCCAATGATTTTTACAAGGATTTGATTGCCATTCGAGATTCTCTACTAGAAAATAAGGGCGAGTCCTTGATTTCAGGTGATTTTGTTGAATTACTGCAGGCAGTAGAGATATTTGGTTTTTACCTAGCATCAATTGATATGCGACAAGACTCTAGCGTCTATGAAGCCTGTGTGGCAGAACTCTTGAAATCAGCAGGAATTCATTCTCGCTATAGCGAGTTGAGCGAAGAAGAAAAGTGTGACCTTCTCTTGAAAGAATTAGAAGAAGATCCACGAATTCTTTCTGCGACTCACGCAGAAAAATCAGAACTATTAGCAAAAGAACTAGCTATTTTTAAGACGGCTCGTGTTTTGAAAGATAAGTTGGGAGATGATGTCATTCGTCAGACCATCATTTCACATGCAACCAGCCTTTCTGATATGCTAGAATTAGCTATTCTATTAAAAGAAGTAGGACTGGTGGATACGGAAAGGGCGCGTGTTCAGATTGTTCCCCTTTTTGAAACAATTGAAGACTTGGATCATTCAGAGGAAACAATGAGACAATATCTTTCTCTTCCTCTTGCCAAAAAATGGATTGCTTCACGTAATAACTACCAAGAAATCATGCTTGGCTACTCTGACAGTAATAAAGATGGCGGTTACTTGTCATCATGTTGGACCCTCTATAAGGCTCAACAACAATTGACTGCTATTGGAGATGAATTTGGCGTTAAGGTTACCTTCTTCCATGGCCGTGGTGGGACTGTCGGTCGTGGTGGTGGACCAACCTATGAAGCCATCACCTCTCAACCACTCAAGTCTATCAAGGATCGTATTCGTTTGACGGAGCAGGGTGAAGTAATTGGCAATAAATACGGTAACAAAGACGCCGCTTACTATAACCTTGAAATGCTAGTATCGGCAGCGATTAACCGTATGATTACTCAGAAGAAGAGCGATACCAATACCTCAAATCGTTATGAAGCCATTATGGATCAAGTAGTGGACCGTAGTTACGATATCTACCGTGATTTGGTCTTTGGTAATGAGCATTTCTATGATTATTTCTTCGAGTCAAGTCCAATCAAGGCTATTTCAAGCTTTAATATTGGTTCTCGTCCAGCCGCTCGTAAGACGATTACTGAAATCGGTGGTTTGCGTGCCATCCCTTGGGTATTCTCATGGTCACAGAGTCGTGTTATGTTCCCTGGATGGTACGGGGTTGGTTCAAGCTTCAAGGAATTTATCGATAAAAATCCAGAGAATATTGCTATCTTACGAGATATGTACCAAAATTGGCCTTTCTTCCAATCGCTTCTTTCAAATGTTGATATGGTCTTGTCAAAATCAAATATGAATATTGCTTTTGAATATGCTAAACTTTGTGAAGACGAGCAAGTTAAGGCCATCTATGAGACTATTTTAAATGAATGGCAAGTTACTAAGAACGTTATCTTGGCTATTGAAGGACATGACGAACTCTTAGCTGACAATCCATATCTAAAAGCTAGTCTGGATTACCGTATGCCTTACTTTAATATTCTCAACTATATTCAGTTAGAGTTGATTAAACGCCAACGTCGTGGAGAATTGTCCAGTGATCAAGAACGATTGATTCATATCACCATCAACGGAATTGCGACAGGATTGCGTAATTCAGGCTAATCATTTTCAAAAGTGAAGATGAAAAAAATTCTCATAGACTATTGACAAGTAGTTTAAAAATGATATAATTTAACCATTCAGAAAAGTAATCGTACAAACTTTCAAGAGAGTCTGTGGTAGCTGAAAACAGATAAGTGGCGATGATGAAAATTGGGCTGAATGTTATTTAGAATTTGAAATCATAAAAATTCGGTGAGCACACCTTACAGTGCATCTCGTTATTGCGAGACAGAGCGATAGGGAAATTCCCTATAATTGAGGTGGTACCGCGCATCGACGTCCTCACACAAGTTTTTTGTGTGAGGACTTTTTTTGATGGAGGTTAGTATGGAAAGAAAACGATGGCGTCGCTTGTTTATACTCAATGAAAATCAAAGTACAAACTAGGAAGCTAGCCGCAGGCTGCTCAAAACACTGTTTTGAGGTTGTGGATAGAACTGACAGAGTCAGTATCATATACCTACGGTAAGGCGACGCTGACGTGGTTTGAAGAGATTTTCGAAGAGTATTAGATAAGTGAAGTATTTTAAAGGAATTAAAAAGGAGAAACAGAATGAAAAATAAACGTTTAATTGGAATTGTCGCTGCCTTAGCAGTCTTAGTAGCAGGAAGCTTGATTTACTCTTCAATGAATAAACCAGAATCTCAGAATAATAAGGATGAGAAGAAAATAACCAAGATTGGTGTGCTTCAATTTGTGAGCCATCCATCCCTTGATTTGATTTATAAAGGGATTCAAGCTGGACTTGCTGAAGAAGGATATAAAGATGACCAGTTGAAGATCGACTTTATGAACTCAGAAGGTGACCAAAGTAAGGTTGCGACAATGAGTAAACAATTGGTTGCAAATGGAAATGACCTTGTGGTTGGTATTGCAACACCAGCTGCTCAAGGTTTAGCTAGTGCCACAAAAGACCTACCTGTTATCATGGCCGCTATTACAGACCCAATTGGTGCTAACTTGGTTAAAGATTTGAAAAGACCAGGTGGCAACGTTACAGGGGTATCTGACCACAATCCAGCTCAACAACAAGTTGAACTCATCAAGACTCTGACACCGAATGTGAAAACAATCGGAGCTCTTTACTCAAGTAGCGAAGACAATTCAAAAACACAGGTCGAAGAATTTAAGGCTTATGCTGAAAAAGCAGGTCTGACAGTGGAAACATTTGCAGTTCCTTCAACAAATGAAATTGCCTCAACTGTCACTGTTATGACTAGCAAGGTAGATGCTATTTGGGTTCCAATTGATAACACCATTGCATCAGGATTTCCAACGGTTGTCTCTAGCAATCAAAGTTCTAAGAAACCAATTTATCCAAGTGCGGCAGCTATGGTAGAAGTAGGTGGTTTGGCATCCGTTGTAGTTGACCAACATGACCTTGGTGTGGCAACTGGAAAAATGATTGCGCAAGTTCTGAAAGGTGCAAAACCAGCTGATACCCCAGTCAATGTCTTTTCAACTGGTAAGTCAGTGATCAATAAAAAAATAGCTCAAGAACTAGGTATTACGATTCCTGAGTCTGTTCTCAAAGAAGCAGGACAAGTCATCGAATAAATAAGGTAGGGAGGAGGAGACTCTTCCCATTTTTTAAAAAGATGAATATAGAAAGGATTAAATAAAATATGATTGTTTCCATTATTTCTCAAGGATTTGTTTGGGCTATTCTAGGTCTGGGAATCTTTATGACATTTAGGATTTTAAACTTTCCAGATATGACAACAGAAGGTTCCTTCCCTCTTGGGGGAGCTGTTGCTGTCACTCTGATAACCAAAGGCGTGAACCCTTTTTTAGCGACACTGCTTGCTGTAGGAGCAGGTTGTTTGGCTGGCATGGCAGCAGGACTTCTTTATACAAAAGGGAAGATCCCAACTTTGCTCTCAGGGATTTTGGTGATGACTTCCTGTCACTCTATCATGCTCTTGATTATGGGACGTGCCAATTTAGGCTTACTTGGAACCAAGCAAATCCAGGATGTTTTGCCTTTTGATTCAGACTTGAATCAACTCTTGACAGGTCTCATCTTTGTGAGTATTGTTATTGCTCTCATGCTCTTTTTCTTGGATACCAAACTCGGACAAGCCTATATTGCTACAGGTGACAATCCTGATATGGCTAGAAGTTTCGGGATTCATACTGGACGCATGGAGCTCATGGGCTTGGTCTTATCAAATGGTGTGATTGCCCTTGCAGGAGCTCTCATTGCCCAGCAAGAAGGGTATGCTGATGTATCTCGAGGGATCGGGGTTATCGTTGTGGGGCTTGCAAGTTTGATTATTGGAGAAGTTATTTTCAAGAGTTTGAGTTTGGCAGAACGTCTGGTTACCATCGTTGTAGGTTCTATCGCTTATCAATTCTTAGTGTGGGCGGTTATTGCGCTTGGCTTTAATACAAGTTACCTTCGTTTGTACAGCGCCGTGATTTTAGCAGTCTGCCTCATGATTCCAACATTTAAGCAAACCATCTTGAAAGGAGCCAAGTTAAGCAAATGACAGCAATTGTAGAATTAAAAAATGCAACCAAAATCGTTAAAAATGGCTTTGATGAAGAAAAGATTATTTTAAATGATGTTTCCTTAGAAATTTTTGAACGGGACTTTATCACGATTTTGGGCGGAAATGGTGCTGGGAAATCAACCCTTTTTAACACCATTGCAGGAACCTTGTCCTTAACCAGTGGAACCATCCGTATTTTAGGTGAGGATGTTACCAAGTTTTCACCAGAGAAGCGCGCTAAGTATCTGTCTCGAGTCTTCCAAGATCCAAAGATGGGAACAGCTCCTCGTATGACAGTGGCAGAGAATCTCTTGATTGCCAAGTTTCGTGGTGAAAAGCGTGGATTGTTACCAAGACGTCTGGCTAGCTATAAGGATGAGTTTCAGGCTACAATTGAAAAAGTAGGAAATGGTCTTGAGAAGCATTTGAATACACCGATTGAGTTTTTATCAGGTGGTCAAAGACAAGCCTTGAGTCTCTTGATGGCAACCTTGAAGCGTCCTGAATTACTCTTGTTAGACGAGCATACTGCAGCTCTTGATCCAAAGACCAGTGTTTCCCTTATGGAATTGACAGATGAATTTGTCAAGAAAAATCAGCTGACAGCGCTTATGATTACCCACCATATGGAAGATGCTCTCAAATATGGCAATCGCTTGATTGTCATGAAAGAAGGACGGATTATCCAAGATTTGAATCAAGAAGAAAAAGCAAAAATGAAAATCTCTGATTATTATCAACTCTTTGAATAAAGTAGGGAAAATGAGTGAAATGGTTTACTTTTTTTCTGAAATAAAGTATACTATATAAAGTAAACTATGATAACATGGAGGTATTGTGTATGGTTGACAAACAAGTCATTGAAGAAATCAAAAACAATGCCAATATTGTGGAAGTCATAGGAGATGTGATTTCTTTACAAAAGGCAGGACGGAACTATCTAGGGCTCTGTCCTTTTCATGGTGAAAAAACACCTTCTTTCAACGTTGTAGAGGATAAGCAGTTTTACCACTGTTTTGGTTGTGGCCGATCTGGTGATGTCTTTAAGTTCATAGAGGAGTACCAAGGGGTTCCCTTTATAGAGGCTGTCCAAATCTTAGGTCAGCGTGTTGGAATTGAGGTTGAAAAACCGCTTTATAGTGAACAGAATCCAGCTTCACCCTACCAAGCTCTTTATGATATGCACGAAGATGCAGCCAAATTTTATCATGCTATTCTCATGACCACGACCATGGGGGAGGAAGCCAGAAATTACCTCTATCAGCGAGGTTTGACAGATGAAGTGCTCAAACATTTTCGGATTGGTTTAGCACCTCCAGAACGCAACTATCTCTATCAACGTTTGTCTGGTCAGTATCGTGATGAGGATTTTCTAGATTCAGGGCTATTTTACCTATCGGATGCAAATCAATTTGTAGACACCTTTCACAATCGGATTATGTTTCCCCTGACAAATGACCAGGGAAAGGTCATTGCCTTTTCAGGTCGTATCTGGCAGAAAACGGATTCACAAACTTCTAAGTATAAAAATAGCCGATCGACTGCAATTTTTAACAAAAGTTACGAATTATATCATATGGATAGGGCAAAAAAATCTTCTGGAAAAGCCAGTGAGATTTACCTCATGGAAGGGTTCATGGATGTCATTGCAGCCTATCGGGCTGGAATCGAAAATGCTGTCGCATCTATGGGAACAGCCTTGAGTCGTGAGCATGTTGAGCATCTGAAAAGGTTAACCAAGAAGTTAGTTCTGGTATACGATGGCGATAAGGCTGGGCAAGCTGCGACATTGAAAGCGCTGGACGAAATTGGTGATATACCTGTGCAAATCGTCAGCATGCCTGATAACTTGGATCCGGATGAGTATCTACAAAAAAATGGTCCAGAAGAATTGGCCTATCTATTAACGAAAACTCGTATTAGTCCGATTGAGTTCTACATTCACCAGTACAAGCCTGAAAATAGTGAAAATCTACAGGCTCAGATTGAGTTTATTGAAAAAATAGCTCCCTTGATTGTTCAAGAAAAGTCTATCACTGCTCAAAATAGCTATATTCATATTTTAGCTGACAGTCTGGCATCCTTTGATTATGCTCAGATTGAGCAGATTGTTAATGAGAGTCGTCAGGCGCAAAGGCAGAATCGCATGGAAGGAATTTCCAGACCGACGCCAATCACCATGCCTGTCACCAAGCAGTTATCCGCTATTATGAGGGCAGAAGCCCATCTACTTTATCGAATGATGGAATCCCCTCTTGTTTTGAACGATTACCGCTTGCGAGAAGATTTTGCATTTGATACACCTGGATTTCAGGTCTTATATGACTTGCTTGGACAGTATGGCAATCTTCCTCCAGAAGTTCTAGCAGAACAGACAGAGGAAGCTGAAAGAGCTTGGTACCAAGTCTTAGCTCAGGATTTACCATCTGAGATGTCACCTCAGGAACTTAGTGAAGTAGAAATGACTCGAAACAAGGCTCTCTTGAATCAGGATAATATGAGAATCAAAAAGAAGGTGCAGGAAGCTAGCCATGTAGGAGATACCGACACAGCCTTAGAAGAATTGGAACGTTTAATTTCACAAAAGAGAAGAATGGAGTAATAATGGCAACAAAACAAAAAGAAGTAACAACATTTGACGTACAAGTAGCAGAATTTATCCGTAATCATAAGCAAAAAGGGACAGCAACAGATGATGAAATCAATGCTAGTCTTGTCGTTCCTTTTACCTTGGACGCTGATGGGATTGAAGATCTCTTGCAACGGATTCAAGATGCAGGAATTTCTATCACAGATAATGAAGGAAATCCAAGTGCGCGTGTTCTTAGCAATGAAGAAGAACCAGAACTCAGCGATGAGGACTTGATTGGGTCAACTTCTGCTAAGGTTAATGACCCTGTCCGTATGTATTTGAAAGAAATCGGGGTCGTTCCTCTCTTGACCAATGAAGAGGAAAAAGAGTTAGCACTGGCTGTTGAAGCGGGTGACATCGAAGCTAAACAACGCCTTGCGGAAGCCAACCTTCGTTTGGTTGTTTCTATTGCCAAACGCTATGTCGGTCGTGGTATGCAGTTCCTTGACTTGATTCAAGAAGGAAATATGGGTTTGATGAAGGCGGTTGACAAGTTTGATTATTCTAAAGGATTCAAGTTCTCAACTTACGCAACTTGGTGGATTCGTCAGGCTATCACTCGTGCTATTGCGGACCAAGCTCGTACCATCCGTATCCCAGTTCACATGGTTGAAACCATCAATAAATTGGTTCGTGAACAGCGTAACCTCCTTCAAGAATTAGGTCAAGATCCAACACCTGAGCAAATCGCTGAACGTATGGATATGACTCCTGATAAGGTTCGTGAAATCTTGAAGATTGCTCAAGAACCAGTATCTCTTGAAACACCAATCGGTGAAGAGGATGATAGCCACCTTGGAGACTTTATCGAAGATGAAGTGATTGAAAATCCAGTGGACTATACAACTCGTATCGTCTTGCGTGAGCAGTTGGATGAGGTCTTGGATACTCTTACAGACCGTGAAGAAAATGTTCTGCGTCTACGTTTTGGACTAGATGATGGAAAAATGCGTACCCTTGAAGATGTGGGTAAAGTCTTTAACGTGACTCGTGAGCGTATCCGTCAGATTGAAGCCAAGGCTTTGAGAAAACTACGCCAACCAAGTCGTAGCAAACCGCTTCGTGATTTTATTGAAGACTAAGAGTGAGGAAAATATGGCTTATACAGAAGAGCAAATTGAAAATATCAAAACACGAATTTTATCAGCCTTGGAAGAAGTTATTGACCCTGAGTTGGGAATCGATATTGTCAATCTTGGTTTGATTTATAAGATTCGTTTTGACGGCGACACAGGGCAAACAGAGATTGATATGACCTTGACAACTATGGGTTGTCCCCTAGCAGACCTTTTGACGGACCAGATTTATGATGCCATGACCGAGGTTCCAGAAGTAACGGATACTGAGGTCAAATTGGTTTGGTATCCAGCCTGGACCGTTGAAAAAATGAGTCGCTATGCACGCATTGCCCTAGGCATTAAGTAAACCTATAAAAACATGTGAGAGACCATTGGAAAATGAGGAAATTTCCCCTTCTTTTCCTCTAGTCTCTCCTTTCTTTTGCTGATTTTATTCAAAGAAAATGATATAATAGTAGTTATGGAAAGAAAGAAATTACGCATCAATATGTTGAGTTCAAGTGAGAAAGTAGCAGGACAAGGAGTTTCAGGTGCTTACCGTGAATTAGTTCGTCTTCTTCACCGTGATGCCAAGGACCAATTGATTGTTACAGAAAATCTTCCAATAGAGGCAGATGTGACTCACTTTCATACCATTGATTTCCCCTATTATTTATCAACATTTCAAAAGAAACGCTCAGGAAGGAAAATTGGCTATGTGCATTTCTTGCCTGACACACTTGAGGGGAGTTTGAAAATTCCATTTTTCTTAAAGGGAATTGTGAAACGCTATGTATTTTCTTTTTACAATCGGATGGAGCACTTGGTGGTGGTCAATCCTATGTTTATTGAGGATTTGGTGGCAGCGGGTATTCCACGTGAAAAAGTGACTTATATTCCTAACTTTGTCAACAAGGAAAAATGGCATCCTCTTCCACAGGAAGAGGTAGCGAAACTGCGTACAGAGCTAGGTCTTAGTGACAATCAGTTTATCGTAGTAGGTGCTGGTCAAGTTCAGAAGCGCAAAGGGATTGACGATTTTATCCGTCTGGCTGAGGAATTGCCGCAGATTACCTTTATCTGGGCTGGTGGTTTCTCTTTTGGTGGCATGACAGATGGTTATGAACGCTATAAGAAAATTATGGAGAATCCCCCTAAAAATTTGATTTTTCCAGGTATTGTATCGCCAGAGCGGATGCGCGAGTTGTATGCCCTAGCGGATCTTTTCTTGCTTCCTAGTTACAATGAGCTCTTTCCGATGACGATTTTAGAGGCTGCCAGTTGTGAAGCTCCGATTATGTTGCGTGATTTGGATCTTTATAAGGTGATTTTAGAGGGGAATTATCGGGCGACAGCAGACAGAGAAGAGATGAAAGAAGCTATTTTAGAATATCAAGCAAATCCTGCTGCTTTAAAAGATTTGAAAGAAAAAGCTAAGAATATTTCTAGAGAGTATTCAGAAGAGCATCTGTTACAAATCTGGTTGGATTTTTATGAGAAACAAGCCGCTTTAGGGAGAAAGTAAAAAGTGAGGTAATCTATGCGAATTGGTTTATTTACAGATACCTATTTTCCTCAGGTTTCTGGTGTTGCGACCAGTATTCGAACCTTGAAAACAGAACTTGAAAAGCAGGGGCATGCTGTTTTTATCTTTACGACGACAGATAAGGATGTCAATCGTTATGAAGACTGGCAAATTATCCGCATTCCAAGTGTTCCTTTCTTTGCTTTTAAAGATCGTCGCTTTGCCTATCGAGGTTTCAGCAAGGCGCTTGAAATTGCTAAACAATATCAACTGGATATTATCCACACTCAGACAGAATTTTCTCTTGGTTTGTTGGGAATTTGGATTGCGCGTGAATTGAAGATTCCAGTCATCCATACCTATCACACTCAGTACGAAGACTATGTGCATTATATTGCCAAGGGGATGTTGATTCGTCCTAGTATGGTCAAGTATTTGGTTAGAGGTTTCCTGCACGATGTGGATGGGGTTATTTGCCCGAGTGAGATTGTCCGTGATTTACTATCGGACTATAAGGTCAAGGTTGAAAAACGGGTCATTCCTACTGGGATTGAATTAGCCAAGTTTGAGCGTCCTGAAATCAAGCAGGAAAATTTGAAAGAACTGCGTAGTAAACTAGGGATTCAAGATGATGAAAAGATGCTACTTAGTCTTTCCAGAATTTCCTATGAAAAAAATATTCAGGCAGTATTAGCAGCCTTTGAAGAAGTTCTGAAAGAGGAGAACAAGGTTAAACTGGTGGTAGCTGGGGATGGTCCTTATCTGGATGACCTCAAAGAGCAAGCCCAGAAACTAGAGATTCAAGACTCGGTCATCTTTACAGGGATGATTGCTCCTAGTGAGACGGCTCTTTATTATAAGGCGGCAGATTTCTTCATCTCGGCATCGACAAGTGAAACGCAGGGTTTGACCTACTTGGAAAGCTTAGCTAGTGGGACGCCTGTCATTGCTCATGGAAATCCTTATCTGGACAATCTCATCAATGACAAGATGTTTGGAACCTTGTACTATGGAGAACATGATTTGGCTGGTGCTATTTTAGAGGCCTTGATTGCAACACCAGACATGAATGAGCATACCTTATCAGAAAAATTGTACGAGATTTCGGCTGAGAACTTTGGGAAACGGGTGCATGAGTTTTATCTTGATGCTATTATTTCAAATAACTTCCAGAAAGATTTAGCCAAAGATGATACGGTTAGTCAGCGTATCTTTAAGACAGTTTTGTATCTACCGCAAAAGGTGGTCGCTGTACCGGTAAAAGGCTCTAGACGCATGCTGAAGGCTTCAAAAACACAGTTAATCAGCATCAGAGATTATTGGAAAGACCATGAAGAATAGAAAGAGGAATAGCTATGAAAAAACAATTGATGAGAAGTGGTAGTGATCAAAAAATTGCTGGTGTTTGTGCTGGGGTAGCCCATTATTTTGATATGGATCCGACTATTGTTCGTGTAATATGGGGTGTTCTTGCTTGCTGTTACGGAGCGGGAATTGTAGCTTATATCATTTTATGGATTATTGCACCAGTAGCAACTGACTATTGAAAACTAGCTGAATTCATGCTAAGATAATAGAAAATAGAATGTAACGAAGGAGATAAAAATGGCATTTGGAGATAATGGAAAACGTAAAAAAACGATGTTTGAGAAATTAACCTTGCTTATCGTGCTTATCATGTTAGTAGCAAGTATTTTGGGTATTTTTGCAACTGCAATTGGTGCCCTCAGTAATCTATAAAAAGATTCAAGAAAATTTTGTGACTGGGATTTCCCAGCCCTTTTTTAAAGTGAGAAGAAAAAATGAGTATGTTTTTAGATACAGCCAAGATTAAGGTCAAGGCTGGTAATGGTGGTGATGGCATGGTTGCCTTTCGCCGTGAAAAATATGTCCCTAATGGCGGTCCTTGGGGTGGTGATGGTGGACGTGGAGGTAATGTGGTTTTCGTTGTAGACGAAGGACTACGTACCCTCATGGATTTCCGCTACAATCGTCATTTCAAGGCTGATTCTGGTGAAAAAGGAATGACCAAAGGAATGCATGGACGTGGTGCTGAGGACCTTATAGTTCGAGTACCACAAGGTACGACTGTTCGTGATGCAGAGACTGGCAAGGTCTTGACAGATTTGATTGAACATGGACAAGAATTTATCGTTGTCCACGGAGGTCGTGGTGGTCGTGGAAATATCCGCTTTGCAACACCAAAAAATCCTGCACCTGAAATCTCTGAAAATGGGGAACCAGGTCAGGAACGTGAGTTACAATTGGAACTAAAAATCTTGGCAGATGTTGGTTTAGTAGGATTCCCATCTGTAGGGAAATCAACACTTTTAAGTGTTATCACATCGGCTAAACCTAAAATTGGTGCCTACCACTTTACGACCATTGTGCCAAATCTAGGTATGGTTCGCACCCAATCAGGTGAATCCTTTGCAGTAGCCGATTTGCCAGGTTTGATTGAAGGGGCTAGTCAAGGTGTTGGTTTGGGAACTCAGTTCCTCCGTCACATTGAGCGTACCCGTGTCATCCTTCATATTATTGATATGTCAGCTAGCGAAGGCCGTGATCCTTATGAGGATTATCTTGCCATTAACAAGGAGTTAGAGTCATACAATCTTCGTCTCATGGAGCGTCCACAGATTATCGTAGCCAATAAGATGGATATGCCTGAGAGTCAAGAAAATCTTAAAGAATTTAAGAAAAAATTGGCTGAAAACTACGATGAATTTGAAGAGTTACCAGCTATCTTCCCAATATCTGGTTTGACCAAGCAAGGTCTGGCTACGCTTTTGGATGCTACAGCTGAATTGTTAGACAAGACACCAGAATTCTTGCTTTACGACGAGTCCGATATGGAAGAAGAAGCTTACTATGGATTTGACGAGGAAGAGAAAGCCTTTGAAATTAGCCGTGATGACGATGCGACATGGGTACTTTCCGGTGAAAAACTGATGAAACTCTTTAATATGACCAACTTTGATCGTGACGAATCAGTCATGAAATTTGCCCGTCAATTACGTGGTATGGGGGTTGATGAAGCCCTTCGTGCGCGTGGTGCTAAGGATGGGGATTTGGTCCGCATTGGTAAATTTGAATTTGAATTTGTAGACTAGGAGACTAGTATGGGAGATAAACCGATATCTTTCCGAGATGCGGATGGCAATTTTGTTTCCGCCGCAGATGTTTGGAATGAAAAGAAATTGGAAGAACTATTTAATCGTCTCAATCCAAATCGTGCTCTGAGATTGGCACGAACTAAAAAAGACAATCCATCTCAGTAAAGAAGCTAAAAAATCCCGTGCCTCATCAGACACGGGATTTTGTGGTACAACGGGCATGTATAGCAAACTGAATCTGGAATAGCACAGGATATCTTCTAAAATATTGTTATCAATTGATTTGAATTTTAAAATTAAATTGTTTGATTCTTATTTCACTTTGTTATAGTATATCTGATGTCAAAGTTCTCGGCGAGTCAAATAGCGATTCCCAAGCCTGACTATCGTGAGGTAGCGGGTTAAAACGGTCTGGGGATAGACCGTTTTAAGTCTGTCGCTGGAAATAAGAATCGTCAGAGGAAGGGATAGCGAAATCGTGGCTCTACGAACAGGAACGTGATAGTAAGGTGTATATAGTGGATAAGGGGGCTCAGAACTCTAAATTCCAAAAAGGTAGTACATAAAGCACGAGAGTAATTGAATTCGTACTAAGATTTCCTATTTTCACTGTAACCTTTTAACGTCCTCATATCTTGTATAAACGAGGATAGATGTACGACTTATCCCGTGAGGTCTATCACTATAAAGAGAAAACGACAGATAGAAGTGATCCTGAGTCACGGTTATCTTTAAAATAGATTGTCTGATAGGATGCTAGCCTGAAAACGTCTTGTTCATGAAATATAGGACGGTATGTATAAAACGCTTCTGTGAACTGAGAGAAGGGGGAGAAGTTCTTTCTAAAGTTTAGTTGAACAGCCGTATTCCGATACTTAGATAAGGGAGCTAGTCTTAGCTCCTACTCGATTTCAGGGGACAAAAAAGGGGTAATAGCGCTTCGAGAAAGATTATACTCAAAATCTCTTCAAACCACGTCAGCGTCGCCTTGCCGTATATATATGTTACTGACTTCGTCAGTTCTATCTGCAACCTCAAAACAGTGTTTTGAGCTGCCTTCGTCAGTCTTATCTACAACCTCAAAACAGTGTTTTGAGCAGCCTGCGGCTAGCTTCCTAATCTGCTCTTTGGTTTTCATTGAGTATCAGTGACTAACTCATCAACTCTGATTTATCCAATAAAATTGAAAAGGATGGAAAAAAGGTTGCATTTATGATATAATTTATTTTAAAGACCTTATTAGAAATCTTGAGAGAGTATTGAAAACTTAGAATGAGAAAAATTGTTATCAATGGTGGATTACCACTACAAGGTGAAATCACTATTAGTGGTGCTAAAAATAGTGTTGTGGCCTTAATTCCGGCTATTATCTTGGCTGATGATGTGGTGACTTTGGATTGCGTTCCAGATATTTCGGATGTAGCCAGTCTTGTCGAAATTATGGAATTGATGGGAGCTACTGTTAAGCGTTATGACGATGTCTTGGAGATTGATCCAAGAGGTGTTCAAAATATTCCAATGCCTTATGGGAAAATCAATAGTCTTCGTGCATCTTATTATTTTTATGGAAGTCTTTTAGGTCGCTTTGGTGAAGCCACAGTTGGCTTGCCTGGAGGATGTGACCTTGGTCCTCGTCCGATTGACCTACACCTTAAGGCTTTTGAAGCTATGGGTGCCACTGTTAGCTACGAGGGAGATAACATGAAGTTATCTGCTAAAGATACAGGACTTCATGGTACAAGTATTTACATGGATACGGTTAGTGTAGGAGCAACGATTAATACGATGATTGCTGCGGTTAAAGCAAATGGTCGTACTATTATTGAAAATGCAGCCCGTGAACCTGAAATTATTGATGTAGCTACCCTCTTGAATAATATGGGTGCCCATATCCGTGGGGCAGGAACCAATATCATCATTATTGATGGTGTCGAAAGATTACATGGGACACGTCATCAGGTGATTCCAGACCGCATTGAAGCTGGAACATATATTTCCTTAGCTGCTGCAGTTGGTAAAGGAATTCGTATCAATAATGTTCTTTACGAACACCTAGAAGGATTTATTGCTAAGTTGGAAGAAATGGGAGTGAGAATGACTGTATCTGAAGACAGCATTTTTGTCGAGGAACAGTCTAATTTGAAAGCAATCAATATTAAGACGGCTCCTTACCCAAGCTTTGCAACTGATTTGCAACAACCGATTACCCCACTTTTACTAAGAGCGAATGGTCGTGGTACAATTGTCGATACGATTTACGAAAAACGTGTAAATCATGTTTTTGAACTAGTAAAGATGGATGCGAACATTTCGACAACAAATGGTCATATTTTGTACACGGGTGGACGTAGTTTACGTGGAGCCAGTGTTAAAGCAACTGACCTGAGAGCAGGTGCAGCTTTAGTTATTGCTGGTTTGATGGCCGAGGGACAAACTGAAATTATCAATGTCGAGTTTATCTTACGTGGTTATTCTGATATTATCGAAAAATTACGTAATCTAGGAGCGGATATTAGACTTGTTGAGTATTAAACCGTAGAGGTGTTTATGAATATTTGGACCAAATTAGCAATGTTTTCTTTTTTTGAAACGGATCGCTTGTATTTGCGTCCTTTCTTTTTTAGTGATAATCAGGACTTCCACGAGGTAGCTTCAAATCCAGAAAATCTTCAATTTATTTTCCCAACGCAGGCAAGTCTGGAAGAAAGTCAGTATGCACTTGCCAATTACTTTATGAAGTCCCCTTTGGGAGTGTGGGCAATTTGTGACCAGAAAAATCAACAAATGATTGGTTCTATTAAGTTTGAAAAGTTAGATGAAATTAAAAAAGAAGCAGAACTTGGCTATTTTTTGAGAAAAGATGCTTGGTCGCAAGGATTTATGACAGAGGTTGTTAGAAAAATTTGTCAACTTTCTTTTGAAGAATTTGGCTTAAAACAATTATCCATCATTACCCACCTTGAAAATGAAGCTAGTCAACGGGTTGCCCTTAAGTCTGGATTTCGATTGATTCGTCAGTTTAAGGGAAGTGATCGCTACACAAGGAAAATGCGAGATTATCTTGAGTTTCGCTTTGTAAAGGGAGAAGTTAATGAGTAAACACCAAGAAATTCTAAGCTATTTGGAAGAATTACCCGTTGGTAAAAGGGTCAGTGTTCGTAGTATTTCAAATCATCTGGGAGTCAGTGATGGAACTGCCTATCGGGCCATTAAAGAAGCTGAAAACCGTGGAATTGTGGAGACCCGTCCTAGAAGTGGAACAATCCGCGTCAAATCCCAGAAAGTTGCGATTGAAAGATTAACTTTTGCTGAAATTGCAGAAGTGACTTCTTCTGAGGTTCTGGCTGGGCAAGAAGGTTTAGATAGAGAATTTAGTAAGTTTTCAATTGGTGCCATGACTGAACAAAATATTCTGTCCTACCTTCACGATGGGGGGCTCTTGATTGTCGGAGACCGAACCCGTATCCAATTACTAGCGCTGGAAAATGAAAATGCCGTTTTGGTTACAGGTGGTTTTCATGTTCATGATGATGTGCTTAAACTGGCAAATCAAAAAGGGATTCCTGTTCTAAGAAGCAAGCATGACACTTTCACTGTTGCGACTATGATCAATAAAGCCTTGTCAAATGTCCAAATCAAGACTGATATTTTGACAGTTGAGAAGCTTTATCGTCCAAGTCATGAGTATGGTTTTCTGAGAGAGACAGACACCGTTAAAGATTATTTGTACTTGGTACGCAAGAATCGTAGCAGTCGTTTTCCTGTTATCAATCAACATCAGGTTGTTGTTGGCATTGTAACCATGAGAGATGCTGGTGATAAGTCACCAAGTACCACAATTGACAAGGTCATGTCTCGTAGTTTATTTTTAGTTGGATTATCGACAAATATTGCCAATGTGAGTCAACGGATGATTGCTGAAGACTTTGAAATGGTACCGGTTGTTCGGAATAATCAAACCTTGCTTGGAGTTGTGACACGACGAGATGTCATGGAGAAGATGAGTCGTTCCCAAGTTTCTGCTCTACCAACTTTTTCTGAGCAGATTGGTCAAAAACTCGCTTATCACCATGATGAAGTCGTCATTACAGTGGAACCCTTTATGCTTGAGAAAAACGGTGTTTTGGCTAATGGTGTATTAGCGGAGATACTGACTCACATGACCCAAGATTTAGTTGTGAATAGTGGTCGCAATCTCATTATCGAGCAGATGCTCATCTACTTTTTGCAGGCTGTTCAGATAGATGATACACTGCGCATTCAAGCACGCATTATCCACCATACTAGACGGTCAGCTATTATTGATTACGATATTTATCATGGTCATCAGATTGTTTCAAAAGCAAATGTAACCGTTAAAATTAATTAGAAACTAGGAGAAAAAATGATAACATTAAAATCAGCTCGTGAAATCGAAGCTATGGATAAGGCCGGTGATTTTTTAGCAAGTATCCATATTGGCTTGCGTGATTTGATTAAGCCTGGCGTAGATATGTGGGAAGTTGAAGAATACGTTCGCCGTCGTTGTAAGGAAGAAAATTTCCTTCCGCTTCAGATTGGAGTTGACGGTGCCATGATGGACTATCCTTATGCTACCTGTTGCTCTCTTAATGATGAAGTAGCTCATGCTTTCCCTCGTCACTATATCTTGAAAGATGGTGATTTGCTCAAGGTTGACATGGTTTTGGGAGGTCCAATTGCTAAGTCTGATTTGAATGTCTCAAAATTAAACTTCAACAATGTTGAGCAAATGAAGAAATACACTCAGAGCTATTCTGGTGGTTTAGCAGACTCTTGTTGGGCTTATGCTGTAGGTACACCGTCCGAAGAAGTGAAAAACTTGATGGATGTAACTAAAGAAGCAATGTATAAGGGGATTGAGCAAGCTGTTATTGGGAACCGTATTGGTGATATTGGTGCAGCCATTCAAGAATACGCTGAAAGTCGTGGTTACGGTGTAGTGCGTGATTTGGTTGGTCATGGTGTTGGCCCAACCATGCACGAAGAACCAATGGTTCCTAACTATGGTATTGCTGGTCGTGGACTTCGTCTCCGTGAAGGAATGGTCTTGACTATTGAACCAATGATTAATACAGGTGACTGGGAAATCGATACAGATATGAAAACCGGTTGGGCGCATAAGACCATTGACGGTGGATTGTCATGTCAGTATGAACACCAATTTGTCATTACGAAAGATGGACCTGTTATCTTGACTAGCCAAGGTGAAGAAGGAACTTATTAATAAAAATTGAAAAGACTACTGGAAGTTTATTTTGATAAAAAATCCAGTAGATCTTTTCATAATAAAACGCATTGTATCAAGTGTTAGGGGCTGATATCATGCGTTTTTCTGACTTTAAGATTTTTTCCAACTCTGTTTGTAACCACATCATAACAGAGGGTCTAGGATTCAGGGCTCTCCTCCTATATACTATTAGTAAAGCAAAACTAGGGGAGAATATTTTAGTGTCGCAATCTATCGTTCCTGTAGAGGTTTTACGATATCGTTGTTTTGGTTTTAAAAAGAGAAATGGAATTCTGTTTAACGTTCGTATTGCCAATCTTAAATTTACCTTTTTTTATATTGATGTATTGAGCTAGTTCATGAAAAAATTAAGTGAAAAAGTCGAGTGTTTTAGAAACCTACAGTGTAGTATTCTAGTTTCAATCCGCTATATTTTGCTACTCCCCGTAAAGTTTCTATTTTCCCTGATTTCTGATATAATAGAAATATTGACTTCAAGAGTAAGGAAGAGAAGATGAACGCATTATTAAATGGAATGAATGACCGTCAGGCTGAGGCGGTGCAAACGACAGAAGGTCCCTTGTTGATTATGGCGGGGGCTGGCTCTGGAAAGACCCGAGTTTTGACCCACCGTATCGCTTATTTAATCGATGAAAAGCTGGTCAATCCTTGGAATATCTTGGCTATTACCTTCACTAACAAGGCTGCGCGTGAGATGAAAGAGCGTGCTTATAGCCTCAATCCAGCCACTCAGGACTGTCTGATTGCGACCTTCCACTCCATGTGTGTGCGTATTCTGCGTCGTGATGCAGACCATATTGGCTACAACCGCAATTTTACTATTGTAGATCCTGGTGAACAGCGAACTCTTATGAAACGCATTCTTAAGCAGTTAAACTTGGATCCGAAAAAATGGAATGAACGGAGCATCTTAGGAACTATTTCCAATGCTAAGAATGATCTGATTGATGATGTTGCCTATGCTGCCCAAGCTGGAGATATGTACACGCAAATTGTGGCCCAGTGTTATACAGCCTATCAGAAAGAACTGCGTCAGTCGGAGTCGGTTGACTTTGATGATTTGATTATGCTGACCCTGCGTCTCTTTGATCAAAATCCTGATGTCTTGACCTACTACCAGCAGAAATTTCAGTACATCCATGTTGATGAGTACCAAGATACCAACCATGCCCAGTATCAATTGGTCAAACTCTTGGCTTCCCGTTTTAAAAATATCTGTGTGGTTGGAGATGCGGACCAGTCTATCTACGGTTGGCGTGGTGCGGATATGCAGAATATCTTGGATTTCGAGAAAGATTATCCCCAAGCCAAGGTGGTTTTGTTGGAGGAGAATTACCGTTCCACTAAAACAATTCTCCAAGCGGCTAATGAGGTTATCAAAAATAATAAAAATCGCCGTCCCAAGAATCTCTGGACTCAAAATGCTGATGGGGAGCAAATCGTTTACTATCGTGCCGATGATGAGCTAGATGAGGCTGTATTTGTAGCCAGAACCATCGATGAACTTAGTCGCAGTCAAAACTTCCTTCACAAGGATTTTGCAGTTCTCTATCGGACTAATGCCCAGTCTCGTACTATTGAGGAAGCCCTGCTCAAGTCAAACATTCCTTATACCATGGTTGGTGGAACCAAGTTCTACAGCCGTAAGGAAATCCGCGATATTATCGCTTATCTTAATCTTATTGCTAATTTGAGTGACAATATCAGTTTTGAGCGTATTATCAACGAACCAAAACGTGGAATTGGGCCAGGTACTGTTGAGAAAATTCGTGACTTTGCAAATATGCAAAACATGTCTATGCTAGATGCTTCAGCCAATATCATGTTGTCTGGTATCAAGGGTAAAGTAGCCCAGTCTATCTGGGATTTTGCAAATATGATGTTAGATTTGCGAGAGCAACTGGATCACTTAAGCATTACTGAGTTGGTTGAGTCCGTCCTAGAAAAAACAGGTTATGTCGATATTCTTAACGCCCAAGCGACCTTAGAAAGCAAGGCTCGTGTAGAAAACATCGAGGAGTTCCTCTCTGTGACGAAAAACTTTGATGACACCTCTGATGGGCCAGAAGAAGAAACTGGTCTGGATAAACTGAGTCGTTTTTTAAATGACTTGGCCTTGATTGCGGACACAGATTCAGGTAGTCAGGAGACATCAGAAGTGACCTTGATGACCCTGCATGCTGCCAAAGGTCTCGAGTTTCCAGTTGTCTTTTTGATTGGGATGGAAGAAAATGTCTTTCCACTTAGTCGTGCAGCTGAGGATCAAGATGAATTGGAAGAAGAGCGTCGTCTAGCCTATGTAGGAATTACGCGTGCAGAGAAAATTCTCTATCTGACCAATGCCAACTCACGCCTGCTTTTTGGTCGTACCAACTACAACCGTCCCACTCGTTTTATTAACGAAATCAGTTCAGACTTACTTGAGTATCAAGGTCTGGCTCGTCCAGCAAATACAAGCTTTAAAGCATCATATAGTAGTGGTGGCCTTGCCTTCGGTCAAGGTATGAGTTTGGCGCAGGCCCTCCAAGACCGTAAACGCAGTGCTGCTCCAAAAACTATCCAGTCAAGCGGTCTTCCATTTGGTCCATTTACAGCTGGAGCAAAATCAGCTTCTAGCGAGACGAATTGGTCCATTGGTGACATTGCCCTCCACAAGAAATGGGGAGAGGGAACTGTTCTGGAAGTTTCAGGTAGTGGTGCTACGCAGGAATTGAAAATCAATTTCCCGGAAGTAGGTTTGAAAAAACTTTTAGCCAGTGTGGCTCCAATTGAGAAAAAAATCTAATTTTCCATCCTTCTCACGAATAATAAAGTGAGGAGGATTTTTATGTATAGTATTTCATTCCAAGAAGATTCACTATTACCAAGAGAAAGACTGGCCAAGGAAGGAGTTGAAGCGCTCAGTAATCAAGAGTTGCTAGCTATTTTACTCAGGACAGGGACACGTCAGGCTAGCGTTTTTGAAATTGCCCAGAAAGTCTTGAGCAATCTTTCAAGCCTAACGGATTTGAAAAAAATGACCCTGCAGGAATTGCAGAGCCTATCTGGTATCGGGCGCGTTAAGGCCATAGAATTACAAGCAATGATTGAACTGGGGCATCGTATTCACAAGCATGAGACCCTTGAGATGGAGAGTATTCTCAGCAGTCAAAAGTTGGCCAAGAAGATGCAGCAGGAATTGGGGGATAAAAAACAAGAGCACCTGGTGGCGCTCTATCTCAATACTCAAAATCAAATCATTCATCAACAGACCATTTTTATCGGTTCTGCAACTCGTAGTATCGCTGAGCCGCGAGAGATTCTTCACTATGCTATCAAGCATATGGCGACTTCTCTCATCTTGGTTCACAATCATCCTTCGGGAGCGGTAGCGCCTAGCCAAAATGATGATCATGTCACTAAAATTGTTAAAGAAGCCTGCGACCTGATGGGGATTGTCCTCTTGGACCATTTGATTGTCTCACAATCTAGTTACTTTAGTTACCGTGAAAAGACAGATTTAATCTAAAGTTCATTAACAACATAGTCAAAGAGGTTTTTATCTTTGGGGCGATTTTCAAATAGAAATTCTGGGTGCCATTGGACACCGAGAAAGGCAACATCATCCGTACTCATGACAGCTTCAATAATACCATCTTTAGGATCATGAGCCGCAATCTTTAAATTTGGTGCTAAATCCTTGATACTCTGGTGATGGAAGGAGTTGATATGGGAGATTTCTCCATAGATTTCTCGGAGAACAGTATCAGGTTCTGTCACCAAGCGTTGAGTTGTG
Organism: Streptococcus sp. 79; assembly: GCF_013277425.1. Taxonomy (NCBI): domain Bacteria; kingdom Bacillati; phylum Bacillota; class Bacilli; order Lactobacillales; family Streptococcaceae; genus Streptococcus; species Streptococcus sp. 79. Next base: position 6,172 of record NZ_VMMW01000032.1, on the reverse strand, counting down.
TACTCGGCAGAACAATTCTGCCAATGATCTTCGATATCTTGGTACAGAGTTCCGCCCATGGCAACGTTAAAAAGCTGAGTCCCACGACAGACGGAGAAAATAGGCTTTTTCTGTTTGATAGCTTCCTTGATGAGGGCTAGTTCGAATATATCTCTTTGAAGGTGGTAGTCATCGCTATCAATGGTTTTTGGTTCACCATAGAATTTTGGATCAACATTTTGCCCACCTGTCAAGATGAGCTTGTCAATCATACTGATATAGTGGCAGGACATTTCTTGATCACCAATCGGTAGGATGATGGGAATCCCTCCAGCGTCTTTAACGCCTTCCACAAAGCCTTTTGCTGCGTAGCTCATCATGATGTCATCATCTGGATGAGTTTTTTCGTTTCCTGTAATCCCTATAACTGGTTTTTTCATAAAATGATTTTCGCTTTCTAATCCTCTTTTCGCATGAAGTAGAGGAGAGTTTGGAGTTCACTTGTCAAATCGACATACTGAACGACCACGTCTTTTGGTAAATGCAGATGGACTGGTGAAAAACTGAGAATTCCTTTCACGCCAGCATCTACCAAGAGATTGGCAACCTCTTGTGACTTGACGCTGGGAACTGTCAGGATAGCAGTCTTCACATCAGCATCCTTGATTTTATCCTTGATTTGAGAAATTCCGTAAATGGGAATTCCATCAGGAGTTTGGCTACCGACTTCAGGATGGTCATCTAGGTCAAAGGCCATGATAATCTTCATCTTGTTACGCTCATGAAAGCGGTAGTGGAGAAGGGCATGGCCCATATTTCCAATACCAACCAGCATGACATTGGTGATGGAGTTATCATTAAGCAAATCGGCAAAAAACGTCATCAGTTTTTTGACATCATAGCCAAAACCACGACGACCTAGTTCACCAAAATAGGAAAAATCACGACGTACGGTCGCTGAATCAATACCGATAGCCTCTGCAATTTGCTTAGAGTTGGCACGTTCAATCTTTTCTGCATGAAATCTCTTAAAAATTCGATAGTAGAGAGAGAGTCTTTTTGCTGTAGCTTTTGGAATAGCAGACTGTTTATCTTTCACAAAATCACAACCTTTCTATTCTTCTATTTTATAGAAACATTGTGAAAAAATCAACAAAAACAAGAAAAAACTAAGAAAAATCTTAGTTTTGATGTAAAAAATCTGCATGTGATAGAAAACGGTAGAGGTCTCCGACCAGACCCTGATAAACTTCCTGGCCCTTAAAAGTCAAAGAAGTCACATAAAGTGTATCTGGTAGAGTCACACATCCTGACAAAGCTAGCATGAGAGCCTCATAATCTTCATACTTGAGTGTACGCTCTACATGATAGCTGTCCTTATAGGTCAGTTCAAACATTTTGGCTCTATCTTTCCGATTTTGTAAAGACACCACGTTCTACTAAGCTATCCATGAGGAAATAGAATTTTTCCTGATGAATGTGGTGATCTTCTGATTTGAAAATATCAACTAGACGAAGGCCAAACTTGTCAGTGATATTGATTTTAGCACCTGTAAGTTCCTTGTTAATGATGATTTTGAGTTGGAAGCCTTCACCGCTGTTTGGCACTTTTTCAAGTAGGCGAGTCAATTCATAGTTACCAACCTTAGTCTCAAAAAAGGTGTTGTCCTTAAGGGTGAATTTTTTAACAGAAGGGCTAAGAGTGTAGTCGTAACGACAATTTTTTAACAGAATGGTTTTTTCAAATGCCATATGGCTAACCTCCGATAATTTCTTTTAAGGTTTTTGCGAGGGTATGTAGGTCTTCAACAGTATTTTCTGACGACAAACTGATGCGAACGGATTCTTTCAAGCGTTCTGAATTTGCCCCGTACATGGCTTCGAGAACATGGCTGGATTGTACAATGCCCGCAGTACAGGCTGAACCAGTAGAGATAGAAATTCCAGCCAAATCTAGACGAAGGAGTAAGAGGTCATTTTTCTGGCCAGGAAATCCAATATTGAGAACATAAGGAAGATGATGTTGTCCTCTATTCAGGTAATACTGAATTCCCTCTAGCTCTGCCAGAAAGGCAGTCTCTAGATTTTGTACATGTTGAAAATGTTCTTCTTGTTTTTCGAGGTCTTCTTTTAGGGCTGCAACCATACCCACGATGGCAGCTAGATTTTCAGTCCCTGCACGTTTTTTCTGTTCTTGGTCTCCGCCATGTAGATAAGAATCAAAGTCCATGCTAGATGCGTAGAGAAAGCCGATTCCCTTAGGGCCATGGAACTTGTGGGCAGAAGCAGTGAGAAAATCAATGCCCAATTCTTCTGGATGTATAGGGATTTTACCAATAACCTGAACTGCATCAACATGATAGGCAGCAGGGTGTTGCTTGAGTATTTGGCCAATTTCAGCAATGGGAAGTAGGTTTCCTGTCTCATTATTAGCAAACATGGTAGAAACCAAAATCGTATCGTCACGTAAGGCCTCTTGAATTTGCTGGGCAGTGATTTCCTGATTTTCTGGCTGGATAATGGTTGCTTCAAACCCAAAGTGCTGAACCAAGTAATCAATGGTTTCAAGGACAGCATGGTGCTCAATGGCAGTTGTGATGATATGTTTTCCTTGTTCTTGGTGACGAAGGCAGTAGCCAATGATAGCAGTATTGTTGCCTTCAGTCCCACCAGAAGTGAAAAAGATATGTTGAGGTTTTGTCCCCAGTAACTGAGCTAGTTCCTGACGGGCTTCTCGCAAGAGTTTGCCAGCTTGACGACCATGTCCATGAATACTAGAAGGATTGCCATGGGTTTCTTGTAAAACCTTGGTCATAGCTGAAATAGCAACTGCTGACATAGGAGTCGTTGCAGCATTGTCCAAATAAATCAAAGAATCACCTTATTTCTTTTTGTTGTAAGCAAAGAGTGGGCTGACTGGTTTTCTTTCGTGGATACGTACGATAGCGTCACCAATTAACTCACTAGCAGTGATGTAGCATACGTTTTTAGGAGTTTTTTCTTTTGTTGCTACTGAATCAGTCACAAGAATTTCTTTAATCTTAGTATTGTCAAGAAGTTCAGCAGCTCCTTCAACGAAGAGACCGTGGCTAGAAACAGCATAAATTTCTGTAGCTCCTTCACGTTCAACGATTTTAGCAGCTTCAGAGAAGGTACGTCCTGTATTAAGAATATCATCAATCAAGATGGCTTTTTTACCTTCAACATCACCGATAATATAACCTTCGTTGCGAGTTGCATCATCCTGAGGGTAGTCGATAATGGCGATAGGAGCATCAAGATATTCAGCCAGGCTACGAGCACGTTTTACACCTGAATTTTTAGGGCTAACGACAACAACATCTGAACCGAGTAGTCCCTTATCGCAGTAATGTTTTGCAAATAGGGGAACAGTGAAAAGATTATCCACTGGAATATCAAAGAAACCTTGGACCTGAACGGCATGCAAATCAAGAGTCAGGATACGATCAACCCCAGCCTTAACCAGCATATTGGCAACTAGTTTTGCTGTAAGTGGCTCACGAGGACAAGCAATGCGGTCTTGACGTGCATAGCCAAAATACGGAAGGACAACGTTGATACTGTGGGCACTTGCACGCACACAAGCGTCGACCATGATTAACAATTCCATTAGGTGGTTGTTGACAGGGAAACTTGTTGATTGGATGATGTAAACATCATAACCACGGACACTTTCTTCAATATTCACTTGGATTTCTCCGTCTGAAAATTGACGTGATGATAGTTTTCCAAGTGGGACACCAACAGCTTGAGCAATTTTCTGTGCAATCTCTTGGTTAGAGTTGAGTGCGAAAAGTTTCATGTTTTTTCTATCTGACATTATAGACCGTCCTCTGTAAACTTTATAAATCCTAGTGATATTTGCCTTACCTATATGAACTAGGATTCGTGTATTTTTATCTTTTCTATTTTACCAAAAAATGGAGATTATTTCAGCTATTTTTCATACTTTTGACAAATCGAACCAATTTTGAAGGAGCTTTTTGATAAGAAATCTGATTTTCCTCTAAAAATTGTTGGAAATCCTGTTTGCCTTGCTCATGATTTTCCACTTCAAGCTCCAATTCGTAATCTGTCATATCAAAGTATTGACTCTCATCTAGCGCCATGAGGCCAATAGATGTTTGCATTTCATAGCGAAGCGTTGTTAGACAACCAAGAATCTGCCATTCACTAGTTTTAATACCATGTTTCGCCAATTCATCCAGTACTAGCCCTTGAGGAAGTTCTTTCTTGCTCAGATAGTTTTCAGCATCTTTTAGCTGCAATTTTTGGTTGTACTCCATGTTTCCGACACTCTGTGGGACTTTGAGTGTCAATTCTGCCCAGTTTTCAAAAGTGCGAATGCGCATAGCAACTTTCTTTTCTCGCAGTTCAAAATCAGGCGTGTCCATGTAGTAATTTTTTTGAAGAACAGGAGTGACGTCTGTGAACTGGTCTTTTAGACGATTGTATTCATCTTTTTTCAAGAGTGTTTTCAATTCAATTTCTAAATGTTTCATTTTTCTTACCTTTTCTTTATCGTTGAAAGCGGATTTATGGTATAAATAGTACACGTCTTCCTAATCCCTTGAAATCAGTGGGTTTCTAGCATGTCTACCAAAAGTGAATACGAGATTGAATACGGCATGACTTTTAGCTGGGGCGGATGAAATCCATGAGTTGATCGACGACTTCAAAACGTTGATTGTCATTGATGTGGGTATACATATCAAGGGTGGTTTGAACATTATTATGACCTAATCTATCTGAAATGATTTTTGCTGTAACACCAGCTTCAAAGAGAAGAGAAGCGTGTGTGTGCCTGAAACCGTGAGGAGTGATTTTTTTGACATCCTTATGTTCACAAAAGAATCTTCTAAGTCTCTCTTTCACAGCTGAAGGCGAAATCCATCCTCCGAAACTATTCGTAAAGATATAATTCGAATCATGTTTGTAAGGCACACTAGCCCGAAAATACTCTTTTATCTGCTGACGTTTCCAGAGTTTTAATACATTCAGAGTTTCATCATCTAAAGTGATAACCCTCTTACTCCTTTTGGTTTTAGGGTCCTGAACAGTTTGTTTTTTATTAACAACGACAGCCGTACGAGAAATATCCAATCGTTTATTTTCAAAATCAACATCTGACCAGATGAGTCCGATAGCTTCTCCAGTCCTCAAACCAGTAAAAGCTAGTAAGTGATAAAAGGTATACTCTACAGGCTTACAATCTACTCTGCAAACTTTAAGAAACTCCGTTAGCTCCTGTTTTGTATAGTAGTTTTCTTTGGTCTTCAATGGCCTATTTTTAGGCTTGATAATCTTGTCTAAGGGATTTGACTTGATAATGTCAATAGAAGTGGCATACTTGAAAATACGGCTAATGACAGAGTAGTAATTGGCATAGAGGATATAGCGATTTCTTAACTGGATAGCAACCTTCTGACAATAAGCTACACTGATCTGCTGGATTTTCATATCTGTAAAATACAAGTCAATCATAACATCAAGTTTCTTCTTAGTATTCTGATAAGTTGTTGGTTTTACAGTGCTCTTATAGCTATCAAGCCACAAATCAGCAACTTCAGCGAAAGTAGGGTTCTGGAAATCTTCGTTGTTTGAAAAACCATTCTCTTCAACATCTAAGAGAAGGTCACGTTCGGCTGCTTTAGCTTCTTTAATGGTTTTAAAACCACGGCGTGTTGTACGCTTTTCTTTTCCAGTAGCAGGGTCTATACCCAGATATGTTTGAAAGAGATATCTAGTCTCTCCTTTTTTTGTAAGGTATTTTTTTATCATAAAAAGTCCTTTCTTTTCTATTGCTTGCCCGCATAGTTGAAAAGGTGTAGAACTTATGATAAACTATAGTTGTATTTTTTTATCATCCTTTCCATTGCTTGCTTGATGGAAAGTTGAATCCTCACACTCAAAGTTTGGCGATGGAGAGTGTGGGGATTTTTTGAGTTGTTTCCAAAATGGAAACAGTTGCTAGATAAAAAGAAAAGTAGTCGTATCAAATACGGCTACCATCACGTTATGGATCTAAAATCCAAACCTAAACTTTATGGAGCTAAACTCCTGATAGCTGTATTGTAATATAATTTTCAAAAAATATCAATTTCGCACAATAGACCTATAGGATGAGGTTGCTATTGGCGAATATGGGGGTGCTTTTGTTTATTTCAAGTAT
>NZ_VMMW01000031.1:0-14648 GCF_013277425.1 Streptococcus sp. 79 | reverse complement strand
ATAAAATGTAATTGTTCCATATGATTCTTTCTAATGAGTTATTTTGTCGCTTTTCATTATAGATGATATGGGACTTTTTTTCTACACAAAAATAGGCTCCATAATATCTATAGGGGATTTACCCACTACAAATATTATAGAGCCTTTAAAACTAGGAGAGTTCTCTCCTAGTTTTTTTGCTCTTTGTTAGCTATAGGGGTAGAGTTTTTGGCATTTTCCTTGCAACTCCGTCTATTGGTTAGAAGAAAATAAAAAGTGAACAAGACGATATTTCAGTCGTAACCGCCTAATAACGAAGTATATTGAAAAATCTCCAGCCTAGAGAACTCACGGATAGTTCCTAATCTGTAGATTTCTTATTTGCACTTTTCTTGTACAACTTTAGCCCATGGTAAATAAGTCTCTAAAACCTCTTTGTTTACGAGAGTTTCCTCGTTCGGAAGACATTCTAGAAGATAGGATAGCTATTTCTTGCTATGTAATTGATGACGTTTAGCTGTTTCCAACAAGCTCATAATAATAGCTCTTGCTTTAGCTCCTTCAAAACTTTGAGAAAATAACCACCCTCGCTTTTTAAAATTTAGCTTAGGCTAAAAGAGTCCACTGGACTCTTTTACTCCGTCCCATAACCAATGATTTAATGGCGCGTTCAGCTAGATTATTGGAAAGGATCAGACGTCCGTCTTTCAAAATGGTCTTAAAGGTTTTTTCATACTTGAGGCTGTATTCAATAGCCCTTCCTAGTTTTGAACCTGCTAAAACTGACTGACATCGACACCAAGCAAAGAAATCTTCCATTAGGGGGTGGAGCTCTTCTTGACGTTTCTGTAGTCGTTCATCAGCTGGCAAAGCATGCAATCGCTTTTCACTTGCTTTTAAGGCCTAGTTTAAGACTAAGTTAGAACAAGGAAAACATTACAATGTAGCCATCATCCACCTTGCAAAAAAATTTATCCGAACCATGTTTTATCTCCTAAAAAAGAGCTACCATTTGACGAACAAAAAGTGATGTAATTTCTGAAATTAACACAAGATTACCTTTGAAAAAAATGGACTTTTTCAAGGGATTTTTGCCGTGCTCTAAAATCATCGCTAAATCATCAAATTGAAATAAGAAATATTTTAGATAAACTATTGACTTTTCTTATAGTTTGTCTTTCATTATAGCACATTTTTAAATCTAAGTTTACTAGTTTCAATGCTTCTATCTATTTATTCGGGAAAAAGTATGAAAAATACTTGCTCTAGCTCTTCCCAATGGTATTTTTTGGTGCTTTCCTTTATAATGGGTGTATGGATAAGAAAAAATTATTATTGATTGATGGGTCTTCTGTAGCTTTTCGGGCGTTTTTTGCGCTCTATCAGCAGTTGGACCGTTTTAAGAATGCGGCTGGTTTGCATACCAATGCCATTTATGGCTTTCAGTTGATGTTGAGCCATTTGTTGGAGCGAGTTGAGCCTAGTCATATTTTGGTGGCTTTTGATGCGGGGAAGACGACCTTCCGGACAGAGATGTATGCGGACTATAAGGGTGGTCGGGCTAAGACTCCTGATGAGTTTCGTGAGCAATTCCCTTTCATTCGTGAGTTGCTAGATCATATGGGGATTCGTCACTATGAGTTGGCTCAGTATGAGGCGGATGACATCATTGGAACACTGGATAAACTAGCAGAGCAGAATGGTTTTGATATTACCATTGTCAGTGGGGACAAGGATTTGATTCAGCTGACGGATGAGCATACGGTGGTTGAGATTTCCAAGAAAGGTGTGGCTGAGTTTGAGGCCTTTACACCAGAATATCTTATGGAAAAGATGGGCATTACACCGACGCAGTTTATCGATCTCAAGGCGCTCATGGGTGATAAGTCGGATAATATCCCTGGGGTGACCAAAATTGGTGAAAAGACTGGTATCAAGCTCTTGCTGGAGCATGGTTCGCTTGAGGGGATTTATGAAAATATCGATGGGATGAAGGCTTCTAAGATGAAGGAAAATCTTATCAATGATAAGGAACAGGCCTTTTTGTCGAAAACACTGGCGACCATTGATACCAAGGCACCGATTGAGATTGGTTTGGAGGATTTGGTCTATAGTGGTCCAGATGTGGAAAATCTTGGGAAATTCTACGATGAGATGGGCTTCAAACAGCTCAAGCAGGCTTTAAATGTGTCGTCAGCTAATGTGGCTGAGAGTTTGGACTTTACTATCGTTGACCAAGTCAGTCAAGATATGCTGAGTGAAGAGTCTATCTTCCACTTTGAACTCTTTGGTGAGAATTACCATACGGATGATTTGGTTGGTTTTGCTTGGTCTTGTGGGGAAAAGCTCTATGCCACAGACAAGCTTGAGCTGTTGCAAGACCCAATTTTCAAGGATTTCCTAGAAAAAACACCTCTGAGAGTTTATGATTTTAAAAAGGCCAAAGTTCTCTTGAATCGTTTTGGTGTGGATTTACAGGCGCCTGCTTTTGACAGCCGTTTGGCTAAATACCTCCTTTCGACTGTGGAGGACAATGAAATTGCGACTATTGCTAGTCTTTATGGTCAGACTTATTTGATTGATGATGAGACCTTCTACGGTAAGGGTGTTAAAAAGGCCATTCCTGAACGCGAGAAATTCTTAGAACATTTGGCACGTAAGCTTGCTGTTTTGGTTGAAACAGAGCCTGTTTTGCTGGAAAAACTCAGCGAAAATGGGCAATTAGAGCTTCTTTATGAGATGGAGCAACCTCTGGCTTTTGTCCTTGCCAAGATGGAAATTGCTGGGATTACGGTCAAGAAAGAGACCTTACTTGAGATGCAGGCTGAAAATGAGCTTGTTATTGAAAAACTGACTCAGGAGATTTACGAACTGGCTGGTGAGGAGTTTAATATCAACTCGCCTAAGCAGCTAGGTGTCCTTCTTTTTGAAAAATTGGGACTTCCTTTAGAATACACTAAAAAAACCAAGACAGGTTATTCGACAGCGGTGGATGTCTTGGAACGCTTGGCTCCTATTGCTCCGATTGTTAAGAAAATCCTAGACTACCGTCAAATTGCTAAGATTCAATCGACTTATGTAATTGGCTTGCAGGACTGGATTTTGGATGATGGCAAGATTCATACTCGTTATGTGCAGGATTTGACCCAAACAGGTCGTCTGTCTAGTGTGGATCCAAACCTGCAAAATATTCCTGCCCGTTTGGAGCAGGGTCGTCTCATTCGTAAGGCTTTTGTGCCTGAGTGGGAGGATAGTGTATTGCTCAGCTCGGACTATTCACAGATTGAATTGCGCGTTTTGGCGCATATTTCTAAGGATGAGCACTTGATTAAGGCCTTCCAAGAGGGAGCGGACATCCATACCTCGACAGCCATGCGGGTCTTTGGCATTGAGCGTCCTGAGGATGTGACTGCAAACGATCGTCGCAATGCCAAGGCGGTTAACTTTGGAGTGGTTTATGGTATTTCAGACTTTGGTTTGTCTAATAATCTGGGCATTAGCCGTAAGGAGGCCAAAGCCTACATTGATACCTACTTTGAACGCTTCCCAGGTATTAAAAACTACATGGATGAAGTGGTGCGTGAGGCGCGTGATAAGGGCTATGTGGAGACCCTCTTCAAGCGTCGTCGTGAGTTGCCAGATATCAATTCGCGCAACTTTAATATTCGTGGTTTTGCGGAGCGGACAGCCATCAATTCTCCTATTCAGGGTTCGGCAGCAGATATTCTCAAGATTGCCATGATTCAGCTAGATAAAGCCTTGGTTGCAGGTGGTTATCAGACTAAGATGCTTCTGCAAGTGCACGATGAAATCGTCCTTGAAGTTCCTAAATCTGAATTGGCAGAGATGAAAAAATTGGTCAAACAAACCATGGAAGAAGCCATTCAACTCAGTGTTCCCCTCATCGCAGATGAAAATGAAGGGGCAACCTGGTACGAGGCTAAATAAAAAGGGGGCTAGTCCTCCTTTTTGTAGTAGAATTATGCAAGCCTTTTCAAAATGTGCTATACTGATGAAAAAGGAGGATTTCTATGAGTCAAGAATTTATCAATCCAAGTGATGGCGTGATTTGTCAGTATCTCGCAACGAGTAAAACCCTTGCTGTAGTGGGGTTATCAGATCGTGAGGAAACAACCAGTAATCGAGTGACCAAGGAAATGCAGGCTCGGGGTTATAAAATTATTCCAGTCAATCCCAAGGCGGCAGGTGGCGAAATATTGGGTGAAAAGGCTTATGCTAGTCTAGCAGAGATTCCTTTTCCTGTAGATATTGTCAATGTTTACCGTCGCAGTGAGTTTTTGCCAGATGTGGCGCGTGATTTTTTCAAGGCTTATGCTAAGATTTTTTGGGCACAGCTAGGACTTGAAAGTCTAGAAGCAGAAGAGATTTTGCGTGCTGGTGGATGTGATGACATCGTGATGAATCGTTGCATCAAGAGAGAACATACACGCTTGATTGAGGAAGCATAAGAAAAAGGTAGCTGGTGGGCTACCTTTTGTGTTATACTCAATGAAAATCAAAGAGCAAACTAGCCGCAGGCTGCTCAAAACACTGTTTTGAGGTTGTAGATAAGACTGACGAAGTCAGTCACATATATACGGCAAGGCGACGTTGACGTGGTTTGAAGAGATTTTCGAAGAGTATTAGAAAATGCCGATAAGGGTCTGCATACCAAGAGTGGTGAGGATGATGGCAATCCAGCAGATGGCTCCGAGAACAATGGATTTTCCACTGGATTTGACCATAGCGACCAGATTGGTTTTGAGACCGATAGCACTCATGGCCATGACAATAAGGAATTTAGAGAGTTCTTTGAGAGGGGTAAAGAAACTACTGGACACACCTAGAGAGGTGAGTAGTGTAGTGAGGAGAGAGGCAAGGATAAAGTAAAGGATAAAAAGTGGGAAGACTTTTTTCAGTTGTAGGCTTTGCTTGTTTTCTTGTTGGCGACTTTGCCAGTAGGATAGAAAGAGCGTGATAGGGATAATGGCCAAAGTACGTGTGAGTTTAACAATGGTTGCAGACTCGAGGGTATTGCTTTGGTAAAGACTGTCCCAAGCGCTGGCGGCAGCCGTTACAGAGGAAGTGTCGTTGACCGCAGTCCCTGCAAAGAGGGCGAAGCCTTCATTGGATAGATGAAGCCAGGTGCCGAGGGTTGGAAAGATGAGCGCAGCCAAGACATTGAAGAAAAAGATAACGGAAATGGCTTGGGCTACTTCCTTTTCCTTAGCATGGATAACAGGCGCTGTCGCTGCAATGGCAGAACCCCCACAGATAGAAGAACCTACTCCAACCAAGGTAGCCAGTTTTGTATCCAGTGCAAAGAAACGCTGGAAGAGGTAGGCAATAATCAGAGCTATTGAGATAGTGGACAGGATGACAGGGAGTGAAGATTGGCCAACTGCGAAGACCTGCGAGATATTGAGACCAAAACCAAGCAAGACAACGGCATACTGGAGCAACTTCTTGGAACTAAAGGTCAAACCAGCATCCAGTTGTTTATAGGACGAGAGAAAGGGATGTAGGAGCATGCCTATGAAAATGGCAAAAACGGGCGCGCCAATCACAGGGAAGAATCCTCCTAAGTACCAAGATACGATAGAAATGAGAAGGCAGGCCAAGATACCTGCTCCATTTTTTGATAGAAATGACATAAAAACCTCCAAATAAAATCTATTACCATTATAGACCTATAAACAGGAAAAGTAAAATAGAAAGTGGAGCCAAGTAAGTGTCTAGAGTTTTGAGAAATGCAGATAGCATATAAATAAATGTAGAGAACGAGAAAATTCGTTCTCTTTTTTCGTTGTCAAAATTAAATAAAGGGGAAAAAATGTCAGATAATATTGAAATTATTATGGATATTGATTCGTTAGAAATTTTCGATGTAATAGATCTTAATGAGAGTGAAAATATAGTTGATCTTGTCTTTGAAGGAAATTATGAAGAAAAGGTATCTCCATACGATGACCTAGATAGAGTTTGGCTTGGAAACGGGTATTATTATAAGCCCTCTAGTCTACTTTGGGAAGTTATTAAAGATAATGTTATTCATGAATTGTATCCTAGAAATAAACATGGCAGTTATCCTTACTACAGAAGAGCAAGAGACGGGACATGGGGACAAACTAACCAATTGACTTATGATGAAGCCTTGTGGTCGACTCTGGAGTTTAATCCAGAATTGATGGGATATATTTGAGGAGTTATTATGTCTAATAGGCTTAAAAAACTAAGAAAAGAAAAAGGATTGACTCAAGCTGATTTAGCAAAAGTTTTGAATACTAACCAGTCTCAATACGGAAAATACGAAAATGGAAAAACAAATCTTAGTCTAGAAAATGCTCAGATTTTATCAGAATATTTTGGTGTAACACTTTCATATTTACTAGGACTTGATGATGATTCTTGCATTGATGGAAGCAAAAAGATGACCCCATTTCAGTCACTGGTTAGAGATAAAGAGATATCCCTGAAGGAGATAAGTGAGGCAACTGGTATAGGATACTCTACTCTTGGAAATTACAACCAAGGAAGTAGAAGTCCGAATGCTAAAAATGCGCAATTACTATCAGAATATTTCGGAGTATCTATCCCATATCTACTCGGTTATGAAGAGAACTCTATGGTCAATAAACCAAACGCAACAATATTGACAGAGTTTGTAAAAAAACTTTCTTTTATCAGTGAAAAAAAGTCAAAACTCCTACAGGAATACATAGAACTTGATAAAAAGGAAAGAGATATTATCAAACAGATAAAGGAAATAGTTCGATAATTTATTGATTGTCCCTTTAAAATAGAATTTCTCATTATACATTATGATATAGCTGTGAATAAATCACCATCAGCTGGTGATAAGAAAGGATAACCCAATGACAAGACAAGCGCAACAATCACGTGACCTAGTATTGAAAGAAATTATGAAGTCACAAAATATGACAAGAACGAGAGCACATTTAATTTTGAAAGAGCTAGAGGAATTTGGCTTGTTTCAGTTTTCTGATACTGGTCAGTTTTTGTTGAAAGTAGGTGTTTAGTATGAAGCGAATTTCTGCAAGTCAGATTCAATCAAGTGAAAGATTTTATAGAATACCAAAAATATTTGTTGAATCGCCACTTTATAAACCGATGAGTACAGATGCTAAATTTACATACGCTATCTTGAAAGACCGTTTTGAACTATCTCTTAGAAATAACTGGATTGATAAAAATGGAGATGTCTATCTGATTTATACAATTACTGAACTTCAAGAAATTTTAGGCTATGGTAATAAAAAAGTTATTAAACTAAAAAAAGAGCTCCAGGAATATGGCCTCTTAGAAGAGGTTCGACAAGGTTTGAATAAGCCTAATCTACTGTACTTGGGCAATATTGACTATCAAGTTCTCCCTGCTGAAGAAATTCACTCCAACCCATCGGCAACGGCGGAAATGTCAAAACGACACTTCCAAAAAAATCAAGGAAATGTTAGAACGATATGTCAAAAAATGTCGAAACGACACGCTAATGATACTGAGAATAACGAGACTGAATTATCTAACGATACTAATCGATACGAGAACGAATCTCCTTTATCTGATTTATCAATTTCTGAAGCATTTAAAATGGGGCAACATGGTTTCCTTTCTCCTACTCTAGTTCAGAAACTCAGTTTGTTTGGAAAAGATGCAAAAATTCTTGAAAATAAGATTTATCAATCAAAACGTAAAGTTGAGACAGATTACAAGAACCTCTTAGCTAATCAAGAAATTTATGGAGAGGTGTGGCTGCAGGATCTTGAACGTGAGCTTGATAAATTGATTTTCAAAATCAAAACAGGAGAGGTTGAAGGGAAAATAATCCAGAATATCCCAGCGTACTTCTACAAAATGATGATTCATTTTTGGAAGATGGCTCTACTCATTGAAAAAGAACAGGGCTTCCTTGAGCTATCAGGACAAAGTGAGTATGCTAGAAAATTTCCTGAAGAGTGTCCTAGTGTGGTTGCACATTATTATCCAGACAAACTATCAGAGATTAAACTGAATCACTTTTTAGCTGAGTTGTCTAAAGACACTGTGACTTGTTAAAAGAAAGAGGCAACACAATGCAAGAACCATTCACGATCAATCTTCCTAAGATTACAGAAAAGCAATTACTTGCGCGCTACGATGGTATGATTCGAGAAGCCATTGAAAAAGCTTTTACGGAACAAGAACTTTACAAGCCAATGATACGCATGGCTGGTCTCTGCCGTTGGCTTGATGTATCAAATACAACTATTGTTAAATGGCAAAAGGCAGGAATGCCTCATATTGTTGTTGATGGGGTCACACTCTACGATAAACACCAAGTCAGAAAATGGCTCGAACAATTTGAAAGAGGAGACTCTTTGTGGGATAAGTGCAACAGATTTGATTTCACTTTTAGAATGTTGCCAAATGAGCTTGGTGAGCATACTTGTTCAAGAGGCAATTGGACAGAAGAAACGTTGAAATGTTTGATTCAGGCTGTTTTAGATGTGTCTGATGATGAAGGTATCTCTCGTGAAACAGTGAAAGAATGGGTTGGGGTTTATCATCCAGTAGAGGTGACTGATGACTAGACAAAGAAAAACGATGAAAAACTATTAGCAACAACCTTACTTGTTAATTCCCTTGTAGTTCTAGGTACATGTTCAAATGATGTGGGATTATCTGAGACAGAGGTCTCTCTGACTCAATAATACGCTCAGATAAAAAAGCAGATGACTAAGTTGTTGAAGGAAAAGTAAAATAATACGACGATTTATACAAAATCGTCTGACAACTAAACTCTTGACCTGAGCAAGTCATAAAACTACTTTTGAACTTTGAAAATTGAATACCCCCACTGTCCTGATTAGCGGAACTAAGCATAAAAAGAAGAACAAGGGCGGTGTGTAGGCTAGAAAAGGATATCTAGTGCTGTTCCACCACGTAAAAGCAGGCAAAGCCTAAGCTGAAGGAGTTTGCGGTTTCTAGACTTAAAACCGTGTGTAAAAAATACAGCAGGTATGTACGTCATACCTCGGCATGGCTGTAAATCAGCCTTGATTCAGTAAGGAGGAGACAAGATGAATCAATCAAAATTAGTTACAGAGGTCACTTTAGCTGACCTTAGACGCTTAGGAAATCAAGGGAATGCAACCGCAAGACTTGATAATGGTGATGAAATCAAATTAACTAGCAGATATGGTTTGGTATCTAAAAACGGATATCTAGCAGGTAAACTAGAAACGGTTTGGATGATTGTAGAATATTCAAAAATTTATAAAGAGATTCGCACCATCAAACGAGGTGATGTTTTAGTAGCTAGACGCATTAAACAAGGAAATACCAATCGTTTACTACTGACTGGTAAAGGATATCATCGTCCAACGAAGCATTAAACAGATAGAGCCTCATCTATCTGTTTCATCAAGGAGAGGAGATTTGAACTGTTTTAAACGTCCTATCTTTGATTAAGCGGATAGATGAATGAAAATCAAGAAAAAATTGAGAAAAGCCTCTAAAAATGGTAAAATAAAAGTATAAAATAAATATTTTAAGAACGTTTTTAAACAAAAAGGAG
Organism: Streptococcus sp. 79; assembly: GCF_013277425.1. Lineage (NCBI taxonomy): Bacteria > Bacillati > Bacillota > Bacilli > Lactobacillales > Streptococcaceae > Streptococcus > Streptococcus sp. 79. The sequence continues at coordinate 5,095 of NZ_VMMW01000031.1, read as the reverse complement.
ATAAGATTATGAAATTGAGAACAACTATCTTAGCAACAACTGCTAGCGTAACTTTGCTTGGGTTAGGAAATAGTCAACCTGTGTATGCGAATAGTACAACAAGCAGTCAAGTAGAGAATTTAAAAAGTGAATTGATTAAAGCAAAGAGAGAATATGAACAAGCTAAAAGTATCTATGACAATGCTTTATCATCTGCACCTAGCAATACGATTACATTGAGCGATAAGTATATAAAGGCTTTGAAGACGACTTTTTCTGATTTTAATATTAGCCAGACTGAACGTAATAGAGCGAAATCTATCTTGCAGTCAGAAAGTTTGAGATTAAAGAATCAAAATAGCTTTCATAAAGATGTTGCTGATGAGGGAGAGCGTCTGGATGTCAACAATCTACCACTAGCTGTTCGTCAGGAGTTGTCATTTTTTGCCCAAGATTTAATTAACCAAGTTCGTTCTCAGGTTGGAACACCTAGAGTCAGTGTTTCTAGTTCGGCAATTGATTTTTCGGATAAGGTGGCAAAGGAGTATGTAAAAGATGATTGGGGATTATCTAAATTAAGCACATTAGGTGTATCAGGTCACAATGCCGAAGGTATCAACCGAGTTGCAAAAACCTATGGCTTACCTACCTCAGATGCTGAATCTGAAAAAAGAGGAGGTCAATTGTATGAGAATTTGTTCTTTAGACCTGTAGCATTAAGAGAAGCTACCAAATCTCAGCTAAAGGAAGCTATTTATATTGGTATGGTTGAATTTATGTTAAACGATACTGAATGGGGGCATGCTCAAGCAATTGCAGGATTGAACTGGGGGAATCCATCAAGTAAAGATTATTTTGGATTATCATTTTCTAGTCTTTCATCAGTAAACTCTGCTCATTTCATCACTATTTCTCAGGAAAATATTAATCGAGCAACGAAATCTAATTTTAGTACAGCTTCAGTAACGGATCCAAGATCTTCAAATCGTTATCAGGCTGTAAAAAAATTAGAAGTTGATTACAAAAATAAAGAGAAAATTTATCAAGATCTAAAAAGTAAGCTGGAGAACCAGACAGGTAAAAGTACTGTAGAAGAAAATAATTCTAAGAAAGCAGAACCTATTAAACCGATTGAAAACACATCTGATTGGCGTGACCAATGGAAGCAAGAGGGAAGTTATTGGTATTATTTTGACCATGCAGGAAAAGCTCTTGTCAGTGGTTGGAAGGGAAACTATTATCTCAAATCAAATGGTGTGATGGCACGTAATGAATGGGTTTATGATACAAGCTATAAAGCTTGGTACTATCTCAAGTCAGATGGAAGTTACGCACAAAATAGTTGGCAAGGAAGCTACTACCTTAAGTCAGATGGGAAAATGGCACAAAGTGAGTGGTTATACGATTCCAGCTATAAAGCTTGGTACTATCTCAAATCAGATGGAAGCTATGCACAAAATAGCTGGCAAGGAAGCTATTACCTTAAGTCAGATGGAAAAATGGCACAAAGTGAGTGGGTATATGATTCCGATTATAAAGCTTGGTACTATCTCAAAGCAGATGGAAGTTATTTGAGAGATCAATGGTTCAAAGACGGAAGTGCTTGGTATTATTTGAAAGCAGATGGTAAGATGGCAAAAAATGAGACGATTGGTGGTTATCGTTTAGATTATTCTGGTAAGTGGATTTCTTAAAATTCATTACAATATTGTATAGAAAAGTCAGTGAAAACTGGCTTTTTTCTTTTGGAAAGGAAAGAGATGATTTTATATTATAAGAGGCCTCGGGCGCCAACATTTGAGATTTTATATTGATTAATAGTTTAGATAAGGAGATAGAATGCACAAAGTAAGAGAAACAAAAACATATGGATCTATTCGGAAATCAAAAATTTATGGAACTTGTGGAGTGATACTAGGTTTAGCAGCTTTAAGTATGATAAGTCCAGTTATGGCAGATGAGCGAACTGAAAATAAGGCCACAAATGCGCCTTATGCCCAGACGAGTCCAAGCAGTATTTCTACTGAAAATCAAGGAAAGAGTGAAGAAAAAACAGGAACGTTAGAAGTTTCTATTTCTCATTCTAATTTAGATGAAACTATTCGAAAGGCACAAGAAGCTGGATTGAAGGTAGAATTTGATTCTGTAGTAGATAAAGGAACTGCAAGTACAGCTTCTGAGTTGGAAAAAAAGCAAAAGGAAGTCGAAAGTGATTATCGCACACAAGCAGATAGTATTGAGAAAGCTACTGAAAAATATCGTGAAGATCAAAGACAAAATCAAACGAACCGAAAGAAAATCCAAGATGAAAATACTGCGAAGAAGGAACAATATCAAAAGGATTTAGCTTCTTATCAGGCTGAAGTGAATCGAATTAATCAGAAGAATACTGCTATTCGTGCAGAGAATGAAAAAAATCAACGAGAGAATCAGGCAGAAACAAATCGTATTAATCAAGAGAATGCAGAAATCCGAAAACGAAATGAAGCCAAGAAAGTAGCTTATGAAAGCTCTTTGACAGACTATACAAAGAAGCTAGCAGCTATTAAAGCTGAACGAGAGGCAATTCAAACAAGCAAGCCTTTATTTGGATCTGAAACAGGTTTCAAAGTTTATGGAGGATATAATTCAGCTGGTCGGGGAAGTTTAGACTATTATAATGATTTTACAGTAGTACCAGATGATAATTTACCAGTAGAGAGTATGCGTGGTTTTTTAGGCTATCATGCAGATACCTATGTAACAGGAGGGACAGGAACTCGAGTTAGTAAGGATAGTACGGGAACTTACGATGTAATTAAATCTCCAACATTTGGAGATACATTTTATATTCATAATATTGGGACGTTGACAGGTGGTAGAAAGATCATGGCAAAAGTCATGGTTTCGGATTTAGGAGACTATCAGGGAGAAGTTCGAAATGGTGTTCCTGTGACAGATCCAGATATTTATCTTAAGGGTGGAGATGGTGGTAGTCTTTATTTTGTTTATAATAATCATACACGTTTAGAGTTGATTTTTGATTTTTATCTTGAAGGTACGACAACTCCTGTTTCCCTCTTAATTGGAACAGTTATTACCGATGTAGATTGGGGTCAAGGTTCAAATTTGAGTTATGGCTCATCTGGTCGTGGAATGGTTCTTAATCCAAGTGGTTCAGGTTTGGACTTTGATGGTCGCATTATGAAGGGAGTAGAAAATGGTGTTAATGATACCTCAGATATTCCTAAGGGCTCCTTTGCTTCAGTAGGGTATGGTTCTAGTTTAACGTACCTTCACACATCATCTCCTGGTTCGACAGAGGGAAGAACTCCCGCTGAATGGGATGCAGAGAATGCGAGTGGAAATGCTCAAAACGTTGTTTTCACAATTCTGGGAGATAGTGCAGAGTTGAAAAAGATACCTTTTTTAACAAAACCATTTGAACCAACCTATGAGAAGGAAAATACTCCACCCAATTCTCCAACTGGAAAACCTGAAGAGGTACTCCCACCCAAACCTGAGGAGATAAAGGAAAAAGAGATCCCCTCTTTAGTATCCCCTCCAACAGTAAGGGTTAGATATGCACGCTTACAGGCAATGCCTGGTCTAGAAAAGTTTGTAAAAAATTCTTCTGGTGAATCTATTGATAAAAGCTATGTGCCTAAGCTTTCAACGGTACAGTGGGAATTAACAACTAAGCCTCTTCCAGCTAATCGTGAAGCTATTACAGACTTTGAAATTGTGGATGCCTTGCCTTCAGGTTTTGTGTTAGATGTTGAAGCTTCAAAAAAAGTTAGCTCAGATTTTGAATTAACTTATGACGAATCGAGCCATGTTGTTCGGGTGAAAGGCTTAGAAAGTTTAAAATCTAAGTTAAATCAGGATTTGAGTAAAGAAGTGCTGGTTTCAGCTCCAATTTTAGTAGGAAAAGTTACAAATGATGGAGCAACCTACAAGAATAACTTCCAATTAAAGATTAACAATAAGTACGAAAGTTATTCAAATATTGTTCAGGTTTCAACACCTGGTAAACCGAATGACCCTGATAATCCAAATAACAACTTAATTCAGCCAATCAAACACAATCATAATAAGGATAAAGTTATCATTGATGGTAAACCAGTTCTAGTTGGTTCGACAAATTACTACCATATTACCTTGGATTATGATCAATATAAGGGGATGAAGGCAGATCCATCTACTATTTTAAAAGGATTTGGAGCAATTGATGATTACCCAGAAGAGGCTGTTACGATTAATCAATCGGATATTCGTTATATTGACAGCGAAGGACAAGAAGTTGCTGGTATCTCAGTGTATCAGTATGATTCTATAGATGCCGTTGATAATGATAAGGTAAAAGCTTTTCTTGCTAGTTCTGAAATTAAGCCCAAGGGTGCTTTCCAAGTATTTTTAGTGGATGATCCAGAAGCCTATTTTAACCAGTATATTAAATCAGGAAAATCGGTTACAATTATTGATCCAATGCTAACTAAGGAAGAACTGCGAAATACAGGGAAATCATTTGAGAATACAGCTTATCAAGTTGATTTTGGTAACGGTTATCAAACAGATACAGTTGTAAATAATGTTCCTACTGTTAAACCAACCAAGAAGAATCTGAATAAAGCAGGCGTGAATATCGATGGGAAACAGGTCTTGGCAGGCTCTGTCAACTACTACACGGTAACGGCAGATTATAGTCAATACAAGGGTATTGAAGCAGATAAAGACAGTATTGGCAAAGGGTTCTATATCGTTGATGATTACCCAGAAGAAGCTGTTACCATCAATCAAGATGGTGTTCAAGTGACTGATTCTAAAGGTCAAGTAGTTAAAGGTTTGAAAATGGCTCTTTATGAAAGTCTGGATAAGGCACCATCAGGTGTCCAAGAAGCCCTGAAGTCTAGGAATTTCACTCCGAAAGGAGCGATTCAAGTATTCGAGGCGGAGAATCCAGAGGAGTTCTACAAGACTTACGTGCAAGCTGGAGAAGTTCTGACCATTACCAATCCAATGACTGTTAAGAAGGAATTGGGTCAAACAGGTGGTAAGTATGAGAATACAGCCTATCAGCTTGATTTTGGTTCGGCTTATGTAACTGAAACTGTAGTCAATAATGTTCCTACTGCGA
>NZ_VMMW01000030.1:0-4685 GCF_013277425.1 Streptococcus sp. 79 | reverse complement strand
CTCATAAATTAGATATAAACAAGTGTTTTCCATGACAGTTACAACCATTTGAACCATACTTAGATTTTTGAACAGTGCTTAATCTAAAAAATCATAAATATCTGTCTGTCGACTTCTTTCTTCAGCTTGCTTGATTATCTCTGCAGTTGGTACTTGTCGATTATCAGTAATCTGCATTTCATAGCCTATGACCTTTCGGCCATTTTTAACTACGTTTAGATAAACATCTACCCCTAATTTTTTCTCTAGCTCTTCTGCCCCAACTTTCAGACAGTTCCTTGCAAAGATTGCAGGGGGCATTCTTCTCTCTTCCCCTAAAAACCAATCTTGCCAATCGTCTAAATCTCCTTGAATGGTTGTGACACGTTGATTTTTAAAGCGATTTGCTTCCCACAATTTCATCAAAATAATGGCATACTTTGATTTGATTTGAGCTAACTCTGCCAATTTGAACGAGAAGAACTGGCTACGTAAAGCAAATACGTAAGGCGCAGCATCTTCTGAAAAGATAAATTCCACTTCGCCATTAGCTAAGAATTTAATTTTTCTAAATAACTGGGTCATCAATATCCCTTTAACGCCATTCTCAACGATTGGCAGATATAACGCAGTGTTTTCGTTTAGGGCTTTAAAGCCACGTGCCACACGCTCATAGTTTTTCCCTGAAGCGTTCAATCCAAAGTGCTTCAGCACCTCTTTTGCATTTGTCGTAAATGTATCTGTTGCAGTGCTTTCTTTGGTCACATAGCTAAAACAATAGTCCAGTAGCTTATGTTCAAAGGCTTTTAAATTCCCAAAGGCTTTGGCTAGGTCATTCGCTTGTACTACTAGATAATCTTGTCTAGACATCAAGCCCTCAAACGCATTTTCTGACTTCCCTTTTTTCATGGCTTAACCTCACGTACTTTTTTGTCATAAATGATTATATAATATTACATGACAAACTTCAAGTAATTTATTACTTTTTTGTCATGTATCACGTACTTTTTTGTCATGTATCACGTACTTTTTTGTCATGTATCACGTACTTTTTTGTCATGTATCACGTACTTTTTTGTCACTTATCTCCTCGCAAACCCTTGATAATACTGACTTTTTGACACCCCCAAAGTATATATAAAGTAAGTTATAAAGTAAGTATGAAAGTAACTCCTTTAGAAAAAATCCTTCATTTTTTTTTAATTTTTCAAAAAAAAAAGACCCTATCGGGCCAATCTCTTAAAAATGCATCCGGGGTCTTTACAGCTCGAAGCTGAAGGCAGTCCCACACCCGACACAAAATAGTGCCCTTTGAGCTATCCGTTTCCAGTTGCCCGACCTATAAAGAGATTCACGCCACCGACCGTATCGCTGAGGCGCCTCAATTTGATTATATCACAAATGTCTATTTTTGACACCCATTATAAAACTATGTTATAATTTAATCAACAACAAGAGTAGTGAGTTCATCACGCTAAACGAAAAGCACCCTGTCCGCCAAGACTTAGGGTGCTTTTTTTGCGCTAGCTACAACACACTAGCGTTCGTGAAAAGTGACACTATTTCTCGTTGTCATCGAAGCGCTTTTCAATCCACTTCATCCCATAGGCTTTCCCCAACTCGTACGCTAAGGGCAACACTACTCGGACAACAACAAGAAGAGTAATGAGTTCTAACAAGCTAAACACCTCCTTTCGAAGGCTTAGTGCCAGAATATTGCTATTATACCATGTCCGCTTGGTCCGCTTGCTTTATTCCATGGTCTATTTGACAACAAGGAACCTAGGTCGTTAGTCTTTGGTTTGTCGGTCAGCTGAACAAAGTTCAGACTGAACCGCCTTAACCAGTCTAACTTGACCTAGCTTATTGTCAAATAGCTTTCACGGCATAAATCGCTCAGATACTCCGCCCTTTTGTAGGCTCATGTCTTTTCCTAGACAGTTCTCGTGTCTCTCTTAAGTTTTCTAAACGCTTATTGAGGCTGGTTACTTCTTTTTCTGTTATGACTTCAGAAAGGTCATCTAAGAGATTTTTAGAAACTTTCAACTCCCTGTTTTCTAGCTTTAATGCTTTGTTTTCAGTCTCTAATTGCTGATTTTTCCATTCTGCATGAGATAGGCTATTTTCAAGCCTACTCTTTGCTTCTTTCATGCCTGCTAGTGCATTTCTAAGTAACTCATTTTGATTGACCGCCTGCTCCAGCTTCTCTACAACATCAGACACAAACGTCTTCAGTCGTCCAACAAAATCCGAAGTAAAATTAAAGCCATCGCCAAACAGTTTAGGAGTAGCATTTTCTAATTCTTCCTGCAACTCTTTGGCAACTCGACGTCTATCTAAATCTCTATACGAAATTTTCGATAAGTTACTTGATTGTTCCACCAAAAGTTGCGTTTTTTCTCTATGAGCTCTCTCCAGACGAACCACATCATCGCTCAGACGCTTAGAATCGCTTTTTAACCCCTTTATTTCCTCCTGACGACTATTTACCTCAGAATTTAACTCAGATAGCTCTGAGAGCCTCTCAGAAGCCTCAGAATCGATTTTACCGTATTCGTCAATCTTTTTCTCAAGGACACCCTCTAAACGTCCTAAATCTGCCCTTAAATCGTTTCTATGAGTGTCTAGCCATTTGAAACGCTCTTCCAACGTCGATTCTCGGATGTTAAATGTCACGTCTGAATCTGCAAACAAAGAACCTATGTCCTCATAATCTTGAATTTCTGACATTGTTGCAGGTCTACGTTCTTCCGTATGCCAATATTTTGGCGCTCCTAAATCTAGCAATTCCTGATTAAGAGCTTCACGCCCCATTTTTTCCTTGTAGTCCGCCACACTCAAATGCTGTTCTTTGCTATCTCGCTTTCCACGTTGCAACTCAAAACCATGCTCATTCATGTACTTTGGCAAATCTTCCTGAATATGCTTTAGTTCCTCACGGTTAAACATAACCTTTGATGACAGCTTACCATTTCTCATTGGCACAATCCCTAAGTGCATGTGTGGGGTACTCTCATCAAGATGTACACTGGCATAAGCAACGTTGGTTTCTCCGTAATTCTCCGCGAAGTAGTTTTTAGCCGTTTCAAAAAATTTTCTCGTCTGCTCCTGGCCCAACTTTTCAAAAAAATCTTTATCTGACGTAATAATCCATTCATCACACAAAACAGCGTCTTTCCGTATCCCACGTTTAGAACTCTTGTTCTCGTTCACATAGTCCTTAATTTGCCGTTCATACGACACAGAGCGGTCACGATCCGTCAACTCATAGTTGAGGTGTGACCTGCTCGTGTCGATGTCTTTGTTTGAGTGCTTTTCAAAAATCCGTTCATTGTGCTTATGTGCGCCACCCAAATTCCCAACTTTCATTTTCTGCATTCTCGCAACCATGTAGCTCATAACTTTTACCTCCTCAGACGGGTCATTCGAATAGCGAATGACAGGCAAGCCGCCAAGGCTATTGCTTGCCTAAATGCCTAACACCTTAGCTAGTAGTTTAGCACAAATTTCGGCTAACTTCCAAGTAAAGTATAACATACTATACTTTACTTCGTAAAAGTGCGTTCTCCGAAGGCTCTTGCAGAGAGCTAGTCCGCCCACTTTATGCCAGGGCGAACTACAAAAAAAGCCCTCGAATCGCAAGGGCATTTTTTGAAAAATTGGGCGACTTCGATAAGTCCCCCAAAGTCATTTTTTCAAAATGACAGTCGGACGGCTTCGCTATTGTCCGACCAAAAAATCAAAGTAAACATAGTTGAGAAAATTATCGCCATAGGAAACATTGATACTATCAACTCCACACATCCTACATAGACAGTTTCCATTATATTTTTTAATATTCTTCAAAACTATATCTTATACAAATTATTTAATCTTTCTAACTCTAATACATTCATACATACTTCTACTCCAGTAACTCCCCCCTTACTATGAATAACCCCACAAGAAAACACAATCCTCTCCTTACTCAAAATATTTGACAACACTACTAATGATTCTAAAATATAATCCTTTATAATAATAAAACTATTATTTTCATCCTTAGCAAACTCTATAAATCCAATATCCTTACACCTATCACCAAGATGAAACCTAAGTGATTTCAAAAAATAATCAAAAAAAACATCACCCTTCATAGAAAACCCTTTCATTTTTTAAAATATTCTGATATAATCATACAAAAAATAAAGGAGAACTACCATGAAAAAACTTATTTTATTTATAACTACCTTTCTCACTCTTCTTTCATTTACTGTTACAACATATGCCGAAACTCCAAAAGCAAACCAAATCACCCCATATTCTACTGCAACTGGAAATGGTGGAGTTTCCAAAATAGAAATTTATGATAACCGAAGTAGAGCATGGTGGTACGCACGACCTTATACTAAAAGCTCTTATCAATTCTCTGGAGGAGTTCGTATTACATTAACAAATGGCCGTACCTTATATTACCCGGTAAGCGGAAAAATAAAAAGAGTAACTTTTACAGGTGTAGCTTACGGCCCTGGTGGAATACAAATAGCACTTCCTCAATCAGAAACAAATAATTACAGTAGTGGTGGTTCAGGGATGAGCATACCGAACCCTGAAATTCTATACGAAGAATAATTCACTAACAAGAAAGAGACTGGGACAATTTTGTCCCAGTCTCTTTAAATTTCATCAACATCGAGCTGCTTTTTCATCTCAATAGCATCTTTTTA
>NZ_VMMW01000003.1:0-157452 GCF_013277425.1 Streptococcus sp. 79 | reverse complement strand
GGCTTGAAGCCATAATAATACGTCTTGTCTTATGTGACATTTTTATACTCTTCGAAAATCTCTTCAAACCACGTCAACGTCGCCTTGCCGTACTCAAGTACAGCCTGCGGCTAGTTTCCTAGTTTGCTCTTTGATTTTCATTGAGTATTATTTCCATTATTTATACTGATATATAAAATAATACGGAAAACTTCTCAAAAGTAAGAATTTCTTTGACAAACCAAAGAAAACGCTTGCATATTGTTTTACTACATGCTATACTGGTATAGAAATTTATTGATTGGAGAATCATCATGAGAAAAACACCAGCTCAAACTGAGAAAAAAATGGTCTACAGCATCCGTTCCCTCAAAAATGGAACTGGTTCTGTCCTTATCGGCGCAAGCCTTGTCTTGCTTGCCATGGCTACACCAACTATCTCAGCAGACGAAAGTACACCAACCACTAACGCAAATAATAGTGAAACTACTACTGCCCTTGCCCAGCCTCTTACTGATACAGCAACTAGCACTGGTAAGAAAGAAAGCGATTTTTCTTCACCTAATAATGCAAGCGCTTCCCTAGAGAAAGAAGAAAAACCTGCAACAGAGGCGACCACTCCTGTTGCAAGCCCAGCCGATCCAGCACCACAAACTGGACAAGATCGTTCAAGTGAGACAACTACTTCCACTAGTCCAGTAACGACTGAAACTAAGGCAGAAGAGCCCATCGAAGATAACTACTTCCGTATCCATGTCAAAAAACTTCCTGAAGAAAACAAGGATGCTCAAGGACTATGGACTTGGGACGATGTTGAAAAACCATCTGAAAATTGGCCAAACGGAGCCTTGTCCTTCAAGGATGCCAAAAAAGATGACTACGGCTATTACCTAGATGTCAAATTAAAGGGAGAAGAAGCCAAGAAAATTAGCTTCCTCATCAACAATACAGCTGGAAAAAATCTAACCGGCGATAAATCTATAGAAAAACTAGTTCCAAAAATGAACGAGGCTTGGTTAGACCAAGATTACAAGGTTTTCTCTTACGAGCCACAGCCTGCAGGAACTGTTCGCGTCAACTACTACCGCACAGATGGCAACTATGACAAGAAATCTCTCTGGTACTGGGGAGATGTGAAAAATCCAAGTAGCGCTCAATGGCCTGACGGAACAGACTTTACGGCTACAGGCAAATATGGCCGCTATATCGACATTCCTCTTAATGAAGCCGCAAGAGAATTTGGATTTTTATTACTAGACAGAAACAAACAAGGAGACGACGTGAAAATCCGTAAAGAAGATTATAAGTTCACAGATTTGAAAAATCATAGCCAAATTTTCCTAAAAGACGATGATGAATCGATTTACACAAATCCATACTATGTCCATGATATCCGTATGACAGGAGCCCAACACGTAGGCACTTCTAGCATTGAAAGTAGCTTTTCAACACTTGTCGGTGCTAAAAAAGAAGATATCCTCAAACACTCCAACATCACTAATCACCTAGGAAACAAGGTAACTATTACCGATGTTGCAATCGATGAAGCTGGTAAGAAAGTGACCTACAGCGGAGATTTCTCTGACACAAAACATCCTTATACTGTTAGCTACAATTCCGACCAATTCACTACCAAAACAAGCTGGCGCCTGAAAGATGAGACATACAGCTATGATGGCAAACTGGGAGCTGACCTAAAAGAAGAAGGAAAACAAGTTGATTTGACCCTTTGGTCACCAAGTGCTGATAAGGTTTCTGTTGTTGTCTACGACAAGAATGACCCTGACAAAGTAGTTGGAACTGTCGCTCTCGAAAAAGGGGAAAGAGGAACTTGGAAACAAACTCTAGACAGCACAAACAAACTCGGAATCACAGATTTCACTGGCTACTATTATCAATACCAAATCGAGCGTCAAGGTAAAACTGTTCTTGCACTCGATCCTTACGCTAAATCTCTTGCTGCTTGGAATAGCGACGATGCCAAGATTGACGATGCCCATAAAGTGGCTAAAGCCGCCTTTGTAGATCCAGCTAAACTCGGACCTCAAGACTTGACTTATGGTAAGATTCACAATTTCAAGACTCGTGAAGACGCCGTTATCTACGAAGCTCATGTGCGTGACTTCACTTCAGATCCTGCCATTGCAAAAGACTTGACCAAACCATTTGGGACTTTTGAAGCCTTCATTGAAAAACTAGACTATCTCAAAGACTTGGGTGTAACCCATATCCAGCTCCTTCCAGTCTTGTCTTACTACTTTGTCAATGAATTGAAAAACCATGAACGATTGTCTGACTACGCTTCAAGCAACAGCAACTACAACTGGGGATATGACCCTCAAAACTACTTCTCCTTGACTGGTATGTACTCAAGCGATCCTAAGAATCCAGAAAAACGAATCGCAGAATTTAAAAACCTCATCAACGAAATCCACAAACGTGGTATGGGAGCTATCCTAGATGTCGTTTATAACCACACAGCCAAAGTCGATCTCTTTGAAGATTTGGAACCAAACTACTACCACTTTATGGATGCCGATGGCACACCTCGAACTAGCTTTGGTGGTGGACGTTTGGGGACAACCCACCATATGACCAAACGGCTCCTAGTTGACTCTATCAAATATCTAGTTGATACCTACAAAGTGGATGGCTTCCGCTTCGATATGATGGGAGACCATGATGCGGCTTCTATCGAAGAAGCTTACAAGGCTGCACGCGCCCTCAATCCAAACCTCATCATGCTGGGTGAAGGTTGGAGAACCTATGCTGGTGATGAAAATATGCCTACTAAGGCTGCTGACCAAGATTGGATGAAACATACCGATACTGTTGCTGTCTTCTCAGATGACATCCGTAACAACCTCAAGTCTGGTTATCCAAACGAAGGTCAACCTGCCTTTATCACAGGTGGCAAGCGTGATGTCAACACTATCTTCAAAAATCTGATTGCTCAACCAACCAACTTTGAAGCAGACAGTCCTGGAGATGTCATCCAATACATCGCAGCCCATGATAACTTGACCCTCTTTGACATCATCGCTCAGTCTATCAAAAAAGACCCAAGCAAGGCTGAGAACTATGCTGAAATCCATCGTCGTTTGCGACTTGGAAATCTCATGGTCTTGACAGCTCAAGGAACTCCATTTATCCACTCCGGTCAGGAATATGGACGTACTAAACAATTCCGTGCCCCAGCCTACAAGACTCCAGTAGCGGAGGATAAGGTTCCAAACAAATCTCACTTGTTGCGTGATAAGGACGGCAACCCATTTGACTATCCTTACTTCATCCATGACTCTTACGATTCTAGCGATGCAGTCAACAAGTTTGACTGGACTAAGGCTACAGATGGCAAAGCTTATCCTGAAAATGTTAAGAGCCGTGACTATATGAAAGGGTTGATTGCCCTTCGTCAATCTACAGATGCCTTCCGACTTAAGAGTCTCCAAGATATCAAAGACCGTGTCCACCTCATCACTGTCCCAGGTCAAAATGGTGTAGAAAAAGAGGATGTAGTAATTGGCTACCAAATCACTGCTCCAAACGGTGATATCTACGCAGTCTTTGTCAATGCGGATGAAAAAGCTCGCGAATTTAACTTGGGAACTGCCTTCGCCCACCTCAGAAATGCTGAAGTTTTAGCAGATGAAAACCAAGCAGGACCAGTAGGAATTGCCAACCCTCAAGGACTTGAGTGGACTGAAAAAGGCTTGAAATTAAATGCCCTTACAGCTACTGTTCTTCGAGTCTCTCAAAATGGAACTAGCCATGAGTCATCTGCAGAAGAGAAACCAGACTCAAGCCCTTCCAAACCTGAACATCAAAATGAAGCTTCTCACCCTGCACATCAAGATCCAGCTCCACAAGCTAAACCTGATTCTACTAAACCATCTGCAACAGTAGCTGATGCAGAAAACAAACCTAGCCAAGCTACAACTGATTCACAAGCTTCACAACCACATAAGGACAATAATACTCAATCACTTCCATCTACTTCTACACAAGCTATTGTAACTTCCTACACCCCAGCTTATACAAATAAGAAACCGGAAACTCCAAATCAGACAACTAAAGCTAGTTGGAAACAAGAAAATGGCATCTGGTATTTCCATAAAGCAGACGGTTCTCTAGCTACTGGTTGGATAAAAGATGGAGATACTTGGTATTACCTAAAAGATGATGGCTCTATGGTTACTGGTTGGGTAAAAGATGGCAATGTTTGGTACTTCCTAAATAGTAACGGTTCTATGTCAACCGGTTGGGTTAAGGATGGAGATACTTGGTACTATCTTGAGCCATCAGGAGCTATGAAAGAAAATCAATGGTTTGAAGTTTCTGGCAAATGGTACTATGTTGATTCATCAGGTAAACTTGCAGTTAATACAAGAGTTGAAGGCTATTTGGTCAATGAAAACGGTGAATGGATTAGCTAAAACTGCTACTGTATAACCTTTGCATAGCTAGATATAGCTAGATATAACTAGATATAGCTAGATATAACTAGATATAACTAGATATAACTAAGCACAACGATAACAAACTCCTGTTTGCAGGAATTAGTCTCCTTGCCCTTCTAGGTCTCGGCTTCTTGCTAAAAAACAAAAAAGAGAACTAAACTAGCCCTCCTATAGAAAAATCCCCCAAGCATTATAGCTCGGGGGATTGATTTTTGTACAATATTTGTTGTCCTAATAAACTTGATTAGTATTTTTTATTAAGCCTCTTTCATGGCAAAGTAAGCCCGGACTTTGGGTGCTACTTGTGTTCCGAATAGTTCAATAGCTCTCAGAACCTGATCATGAGGCATAGAACCAAGAGGTAGGTGCAACATGAAGCGGTCCAAATCTAAATCCTCTATCATGCGAATCAATTTTTCGGCCACCTGATCTGGATTGCCCACAAACATGGCGCCATTTGATCCTACCTGCTCCAAATATTGCTTATAACGCAATTCTTGCCAGTGTGGACGGTCTTTGGAAATAGCATCCACTACTTGCTTGGTCGGATGGAAATAATCTTTCACAGCCTGCTCGCCATCTTCAGCAATCCAACCCCAAGAATGGACCCCAACCTTTAGTTCATGACTGGCATGGTCTGCTTCGCTCCCAATCTCACGATAAGCCTGAATCAACTTTTTAAAATAACGAGGGTTACCACCAATAATGGCATAGACAATCGGTAGGCCTGCCTGAGCAATCTTTACTGTTGATTCGACATGACCACCTGTCGCTATCCACAAGGGTAATTTGTCCTGAACTGGACGAGGATAAACTTCTTTACCAGCAATCGTTTGGGTCAATCGACCTTTCCAGTCTAGCTTTGTCTTTTCATTGACTAACTGGAGCAAGTCTAATTTCTCATCAAAAAGGGCTTCGTAGTCTTTCAAATCATAGCCAAACAGAGGAAATGATTCCGTGAAAGAACCCCTTCCAGCCATAATCTCCGCACGTCCATTTGACAAAGCATCGATAGTGGCATATTGTTGGAATAAGCGAATCGGATCCATGCTCGAGAGAATGCTGACTGCACTGGTCAAACGGATTTTCTTGGTATTGACTGCCCCAGCTGCCAGGACAATCTCTGGGGCTGATACTGCAAAATCCTCTCGATGGTGCTCACCAATCCCATACACATCCAAACCAACCTTGTCAGCCAGTTCAACCTCTGCTAGCAACTGGCGAATGCGTTCGTCATGACTGTAAGTTTGCCCAATCCCTTCAAGCTCCGTTGTTTCCCCAAATGTTGAAATTCCCAATTCTACCATTGTGATTCTCCCTATCTACTCTGTCCTTCAATTTGAAAAATTATTCTAATACTCAATGAAAATCAAAGAGCAAACTAGAAAGCTAGCCGCAGGCTGCTCAAAGCACTGCTTTGAGGTGGTAGATAGAACTGATGAAGTCAGCTCAAAATACTGTTTTGAGGTTGCAGATGGATGCTAACCTGATTTGAAGAGATTTTCGAAAAAGATTAAATATACTCTACAATTTGCTCAATCAATTCTGGGTCGTCTAAACCTGTAACTTGTATAACAACATCTTTGACTGATTGTTTAGCCAACAATTCACCTAATCGAATACTTTCTTCATCATTTACATCGCGATAGTCAAAGGCATAGCCAACTGTTTTAAGTAGGTTTTTATATGGCAAACTGAGTTCTTTCAATTCACGTATCGGCCGGATGAATCGTTCATTATAGCCTAATTTTCGGATTGGAGTACGAGCTACGCGACTAACCTCGTCCACTATGAAAGGATTTTCAAACCGTTCTATAATGACTTTGTGATAATTCTCCAATTCTTTTTTATCAAAGTTCCATTTGGCAATCAAGAGACTCCGAATTTCAGTTAATACAGATTCAATCCGAGATTTGATATTAGGATTTTGAAGAGCTTCCAAAATTGTCTTGGCACCATAATGCGCACCAATGTAAGCTGAAGTTGCATGTCCAGAATTGACTGAAAAAAGTTTTCGCTCAATAAAGGGTTCTAAATCTTCTTCATAATGCACATCTTTTAGACGTAAATCTGGATTTTTAAGACGCTTGGTTTCCACGACCCATTCATTAAAGGGTTCGACCACAACAAAAAGGGAATCTTCGTGACTTTGTGCTGGAACAATCCTGTCTACTGCAGCATTTGGAAAACCTATGTAGTTATCAGCAAATGTCAAACCTTCCGGACTTAAATATTTCTTGACTTCTTGATAAAGAAATTGAGACCCGCCAATCATATTTTCACAGGCCATAACATCCAATGCCTGTGTATTTCCTGCAACTCGGCGAGCTTCGATTCCTTTGGCTAGAAGTTCAGCGATAAAAGGGAGTATATTAGGTCCGATTGCAGTAGTAATAATATCCGTCTTTTGAATCGCTTCAATGACTTGCTCAGGATGTTCTTTGCTATTAATGCCAGCCACATTAGTTACTTCTATACGAGACTGTCCTTTCTGTGCAATTTCAATTTCATACTTGCCCTTTTCATTTAGAGCATGAATTATCTGATTATTGACATCCACAAAATCAATATGGAAACCATTTTTAAATAGAATTTCACCTATAAAACCACGACCGATATTACCGGCACCAAAATGAACAGAATGTTTCATTCAATTTCTCCTTTTCCTATTTGAGGGACATATATACTAGATGACAAATGACGAAATTCAATTATTCAACAGCATCAAATAAGCGCAATACTTCCTCTTTTGACTGAGCATCTGCTAGTTTAAGAACATTATCTACATCTGCACAGAAGATAGAAATTTTCTGAATAATTTCTAAGTGTTCATTACCAATACCAGCAATACCAAAAAGAACCGTTGCCACTTGAGGGTTAGATACATTCCCAAAATCAACCCCTCTAGGGACTTGAACGACTGTAATACCAGACTTGAGGACATCATTTTTTGCTGCATCTGTTCCATGCGGTATGGCGATAAAGTTACCCATGTAAACAGATAGCTCTTTATCTCGCTCAATCATGGCTTCAATATAGTCTTCATTAACATATCCACCCTCATAAAGAACTTGCCCACAATAACAGATAGCTTCCTCCTTGTTAGAAAATTGTTTATTAAGCTTAATCAAATGTTTTTCAAGTTTCATATTAGTTCTCCAATTTCTTAATTTTTTCGTTAAAAATAGTATTTAGCATCTGATAAATAATGGATTGATTTCCCGTCTTGTAAATCTCTGTATAAAGATGATTTTCAATAATCGACTGACTAATAGCTGTCATTAAATCTCTCGCTTCCTCGCTAGCTTCTTTAGACATTAGCATTAGCAGACACCTTTTGACCTCTTCTTCCTCTCGTTTCATTGACAATGCGGAGATAGGTAGTTTGAGTTCAAACATAGTAAAACTATTTGTTGTTACTTTGCTAGACTGACTATGTAAAAGCACCAGACCAGTATTAGGAATAGCCATAGGACTATTCTGGAAGTGAGATAACAATTTTCTTGTTAGGTAATCTCTGTCACTCACATTCTTCTGATATTGGATGATTTGTTCTACCGTGTGCTCAAATGATTGATTATTCTCCAATTGAACCAACTCGAATTGACTCAAAAGCTGACTACTAGATATTAAATAATCTTGCAAGTCATAACTTTTCTCTGGAGCGATAGCATCACGCGCGACAATTGTACGATGTGCCTGTACATACTGAAGTCGTTCCTGTAATTCAAGCAGTTCTTTGACGGTTGGAAAACTAGAAATTACATCGATTTCCTGATTAGTCAGCGGCTTGGTAGATAAAATATAATCATACTGACTGAGATCAATACTGTGGTAATCTACTAGAGACTGAATATCTATCAACTCTACAAAAGGAGCAACACTCTTAATTTTACTGACTAATAAATCTCTAGTGACCCGACGTTCATCCGTTAAAAGCAAAACACGGACTGGATAAATCTCTGGACTACGGCCTAAGCTAGAGATAAAATGTAGGGCAATCATGCCATACTCATACTCTGTATGAAGATATTTCGGAAAAATATCATTTACTAAAAGACTGATGACTGTATAAAGAAATTTATTCCTTTCAACTAAAATCTGGACAGATTCTGGCAAATTTTCACCCTGAAAAAGGATAGGGACGCCTAAACTGAGCCGAATATGATGGAAAAGAAAATTGAATAAAACCTTGTCCTTAAAAAAGTCAATCTTGGTATACATGGAAACCGTATCAATCAGATTTGAAATATTGTAGAAAAATTCACCATCAAATTTCTCCGTAAAGAGCGGATTGTCCTGACGTTTAATGATTAATTCATCCAAGATGCTCGCAAAATAGATAATTTCCTGAATACTATAAAATTGTGCAGTCTGCTTAGAGTAAGCTTGAAAAATTTTTTGAGAAATTTCCAAAGCCTGCTTACTAGTATTAGGTGAATTTTCAATGTTTTGCTCCTGACCTATAAGAGATAACAAGATCGCAAAAAACATCTTCATCCTAGCATCCATATCTGGAAAACCTGACAGTTGCTTATTAACAATCTGACTGGCCAGCCTAGTTCTATCTGCTTCTAAAATATCAAAGCTCCCAAAATTACCGGTTGAAAAATCTGCTACTGAGATACAGTTTGTCAGTAAAATAGCCAAAAATCTTCTCTTACCAACTGAATCACCAGAAATACGATAACCTTTTTGTCGTTCAATTTTCAGATCAAAGTCTAAAAGACGCTTATCAATATCTGAAATATCCTGAATAATAGTTACATTACTGACTTTCATGCATTCTTGCAATGCTTCATTGGTGACAAAACCACTCTCAGTCAGAAGGCGATAGGTAATCAACTCTTGTCTTTCTTGGGGACTATACTCAACTAACACTTCAAGTTCTGTCGGCAAATCATCCAACTCTCCAGTCAAAATATAGTATTTCCCATGCTTCGTTATTTCGATTCCATATTGCTCCATGCTATCTGTCAAATCTGATAAAGTTCGATAAATTGTTCTAGATGAAACCTGTAAGATTTCAGTCATGTCTTGCATTGAAAGCTTCCCTACATGTAGGAAAGCCTTCAATAATTGTTCTTCTCGTTTGGTTAATAGCATTCGTAATTTAGAAACCTCTAGTTCTATTTGTACATTCTAACAGCCATTTTGTCATATTCTGGTGTTGTTACTAAACTATCCACAATAAGAAATTGAGAATTCGGTGCTGTTTGCTGCACTTCTGCCTGTAAAGAAATAGTTGTTACAATCATTATGTTTTTAGAATTAAATTCACCTAATTCTGAAATTTTGGCAGTAGAAACTGGAATACGAATATTCTTGTTTCTAAAGATAGCCCGAATCGTTTCACAGCCCATAGTTGCAGATCCCTGTGCTTTACCATAAGCAACTACTACAGCATCAATATGGTTAAGGTCAATTTCCTGACTATCTACTGATGCTGAAGTTGATATATCTCCTTCAATTTCTGCTATTGGAGAAGCTCCTGTTAATGAAGCTACAATTTCATCATAACGAGGGGACGCTAAGAAATTATCAACAGAAACATGAATAGCACTTGGACTCTTGTCTTTAGCTCTTGGTGTCAGTTCTTCCTGAGTAACAATTAATGTTTTTGGTGTATCAAGCAAATTTGAGATTGCCTGATTAGATACTGGAATCTCTAGACCTGCTTTTTTAACCTTATCTCGAAGAATACTAGCTCCCATAGCAGAGCTTCCCATACCAGCATCGCAGGCGAAAATGATTTTTTCCACTGAGTCTGTCGAAACAACTGCATCAACAGAAGTTGATACTAACTGACCTTTAGACTGAGCCTTAGCTGCTTGGGTAGCCGCCTGAGCAGCTTCGAGCGAATCCTCAGTTGACTTGTCTGCATGAAGAATAAGGGCTGCTACAAGGAAAGAAACAACTGCTGCCACTAAAACACCTAGAAGAACATTTAGATGGGGCCAAACGCCTTTTGGCGCCGTAGCCATAATCGCAATAATAGAACCTGGTGAAGCTGGAGATTTAAGACCAGCGTCTAAGAGTTGAAAAGTAAAAGTTCCAGAGATACCTCCTGCCATAGCAGCTAAAAATAGAGTAGGCTTCATCATAACATAAGGAAAGTAAATTTCATGAATCCCTCCGAAGAAATGAATAACCATTGCCCCCCAAGAAGAAGATTTAGCAGAACCTTTACCGAATACAGCATAAGCTAATAGAATTCCCAGGCCTGGTCCAGGATTAGCTTCCAATAGGAAGAGAATTGACTTACCAGCTTGAGCTACCTGTTCTACTCCCAGAGGAGTAAAAATGCCATGATTGAGGGCATTATTGAGGAAAAGGACTTTAGCCGGTTCGATGATAATATTAGCCATAGGAAGGAGGCGAGCATTGACAATAGCCTCAACACCATTCCCAACAGCTCCAGTAAGAGTCGATACGACTGGACCGATTGCGTAGAAAGCTAAAAGCAATAATGCAAAACCAACGAGACCAGCTGAGAAGTTATTAACTAACATTTCAAATCCGGGACGAATTTTTTCCTGGAACTTCTCATCAAATTTCTTGATAGTCCATCCTCCCAGTGGGCCCATTACCATAGCTCCGATAAACATAGGAACACTAGAACCTGTGATTGCACCAACAGTAGCAATAGCTCCTACAACGGCACCACGTTGACCATGGATCATATATCCACCTGTGTAACCAATCAGGATTGGCAATAAATACGTTAACATAGGACCAACAACAGTAGCTAACTGTTCATTTGGCAGATAGCCATCAGCGATAAAGAGGGCAGTCAACACTCCCCAAGCAATAAATGCTCCAATATTGGGCATAACCATATTTGAAAGCGATGTCCCTAGTTTTTGAACTCTGACTTTCAATGATACTTTTTCTTCCATTAGGATCATCCTCCTTTTCTTAAAACTAGTATATACAAAGTTAAAAACCTTTAAAACTAAAGTTTTGTCACAGATTTTGTGCCAAAACTTTACTTTTGACGAGGCTGGGCAAAAAGGCTTAAAAATGATAAAACGCATCATATCAGGTGTACAAAACCTTAATATGATGCGTTTTATCATGGAAAGATTTACTGAATTTTCTCTTCAAATTGAGTTTTTGCCCAGCTTCCTCTTTTTATAGTAGTTTGAAATAAGATACGAACAAATCAATTGGAAAATTCAAATTAATTTCTAGAAATATTTTAGTATTCCTGTGTACTGTTCTAAATTCAATCTGCTATAATTATTGAAAAGTAAACCCTTATCATCATTTGTAACATAAAAAATAGGCTGTAAAACCTTATAGGATAAACCTATGGCTTTACGCCCGTATATTCATAGATTCTATTCTACCGTTACTGACTTGGCAAGGTTACGTGGTTTGTCCACATCGAGGCCACGGTGGAGGGTTGCAAAGTAAGCGACCAATTGTGTTGGTACGACCATTGAAATTGGTGAGAGGTAAGGGTGTACAGTCGTAAGGACGATATCGTCTGTCTCTTTAGCAACATTTTCTTCTGCGATAGTGAGGACTTTTGCACCACGGGCTGCCACCTCTTGGATATTTCCACGAGTGTGGTTGGCAAGGACTGGATCTGACAAGAGGGCCAAAACAGGTGTTCCTTCTTCAATCAAGGCAATAGTTCCGTGCTTAAGTTCTCCTGCCGCAAAGCCTTCACACTGGATGTAAGAAATCTCTTTAAGTTTGAGACTTGCTTCCATGGCTACGTAGTAATCTTGACCACGTCCGATGTAAAAGGCGTTACGAGTTGTTTCAAGTAGCTCACGAACCTTGACTTCAATGGTTTCTTTCTCTGAAAGAGTTGATTCGATAGACTGAGCTACGATTGACAACTCATGAACTAAATCAAAGGCTTGCGCTTTGGCATTGCCATTTGCTTCTCCGACTGCTTTTGCAAGGAAGGCAAGGGCTGCAATTTGCGCTGTATAGGCCTTGGTTGAGGCTACGGCAATTTCAGGACCTGCGTGAAGGAGCATGGTATGGTTAGCTTCACGTGAAAGGGTTGAACCTGGGACATTTGTCACTGTCAAGCTTGGGATTCCCATTTCATTAGCCTTGACCAAAACCTGACGGCTATCCGCTGTTTCACCAGACTGGCTGATAAAGATGAAAAGTGGTTTCTTGCTGAGAAGTGGCATACCGTAGCCCCACTCAGATGAGATTCCAAGTTCAACTGGCGTATCTGTCAATTCTTCCAACATTTTCTTAGAAGCAAATCCTGCGTGGTAAGATGTTCCAGCTGCAAGGATGTAGATACGGTCTGCGTCTTGAACAGCCTTGATAATAGCTGGGGCTACGACAACTTGACCAGCCTCATCTGTGTAGGCTTGGATAAGTTTCCGCATAACCGTTGGTTGCTCGTCAATTTCCTTGAGCATGTAGTAAGGATAAGTTCCCTTACCGATATCAGACAAGTCAAGTTCAGCAGTGTAGCTAGCACGCTCACGACTGTTGCCATCATAGTCTTGAACTTCCACACTATCCGCCTTGACGATTACCAACTCTTGGTCATGAATTTCCATGTATTGGTTGGTTTCACGAATCATAGCCATAGCATCTGAGCAGACCATGTTATAGCCTTCCCCAAGCCCAATCAAAAGTGGAGATTTGTTTTTCGCTACATAGATGACTTCAGGATCTTGTGAGTCAACCAAGGCAAAGGCATAAGAACCACGGATGATGTGAAGAGCTTTTTTGAAGGCTTCAAGAACTGACAAGCCATCTTCTTCCGCAAATTTTCCAATCAAGTGAACGGCTATTTCCGTATCTGTTTGCCCCTTAAAGTGGTGACCTGCAAGGTATTCTTCCTTGATTTCAAGGTAGTTCTCAATCACCCCATTGTGCACCAAGACAAAACGTTCAGTCTCAGAGCGGTGTGGATGAGCATTGTCTTCCATTGGTTTCCCGTGAGTAGCCCAACGAGTATGTCCGATCCCAGTTGTTCCCTCAACACCAGCTGTCTTGGCAGACAATTCTGCAATACGACCTACAGCCTTGACTAGATGGCTTTCAGCACCACCTAGGACAAAAATCCCCGCAGAATCATAGCCACGGTATTCGAGCTTTTCAAGCCCTTGAATCAAAATATCAGTTGCATTTGTGTTTCCAACAACACCAACAATTCCACACATAGTATATACGACACAGACCAGCTGTGCTTTCTCCTTAAAATTGGTATAGTCTAATTCCTCTTTTATAGAATCAGCAAAAACAGTATATACTTGTTTCTTTCACTTGTCAAGAGTAAAAATTGGTATAGTTCAAATTAAACTCCTATAAGTAAAAAACTCTGACCAATTTGGATAATCAGTCAGAGTCCTTTTTAAAATCCATTATTATCGCTTAATTCCTTGAACCAGTACCCTGATTTTTTCAGACGACGTTCTTGCGTTTCCAAGTCTAATTCGACCAAACCATAGCGATTTTTATAGCTGTTAAGCCATGACCAACAATCGATAAAGGTCCAAATTAAGTAGCCCTTACAATTGGCTCCGTCTTCAATGGCACGGTGAAGTTCACGAAGATGAGCTTTTACAAAGTCAATACGGTAATCATCTTGAATCATTCCATTCTCACGGAATTTTTCCTCTCCTTCAACACCCATACCATTCTCTGTCAACATCCACTCAATATTGCCATAATTTTCCTTGATATTTTGGGCGATGTCATAAATCCCTTGCTCATAAATCTCCCAGCCACGATGAGGATTGATTTTACGTCCAGGCATTACATAAGGCTCATAAAAATGTTCTGGCAAAAGAGGACTCTCTGGATGCTTAGCAAATCGAGGTGCCATAACACGCAAAGGTTGATAGTAGTTGACACCAAGGAAGTCTACCGTATTGTCACGAATGACTTCCAACTCCTCCTCTGTAGCATCAGGCAAGAGACCGTATTCATGTAAGATTTCTACCAACTCCTGTGGATAAGTCCCCAAAACAGACGGATCTAAGAAAGATTGGGCCTGAAAAAGGTCCGCAATACGAGCTGCCTTGACATCAGCAGGATGCTGGCTACGTGGATAAGCCGGTGTCAAGTTGAGGACAATCCCAATCTTGGAATCTGGCAAAAGTTCATGACAAGCCTTAACCGCCCGACTGCTGGCCAATTGTGTATGATATGCTACTTTAACGGCTGCCTCTGCATCCACCTTATGTGGATAATGGGCATCGTAAAAATAGCCAAATTCTACTGGAACGATGGGCTCGTTAAAGGTAATCCATTGATCCACTAGATCTCCATAAGTCTCAAAACAAAAACGAGCATAGTTTTCATAGGCTGAGACAGTCGCCTTATTTTCCCAACCATCACCAGCTTCTTGAAGAGCAAAAGGTAAATCAAAGTGGTAGAGATTGACTAAAAGACGAATCCCCTTAGCCTTAATAGCCTCAAAAACCTTACGATAGAAATCCACACCTTGAGGATTGACTTTTCCACATCCTTGTGGAAAAATCCGTGACCACTGAATAGAAATCCGAAAGGCCGTGTGACCAGTTTCTAACAGTAGCTCAATATCCTGTTCCCAGTTTTCATAAAAGCTTGATGTTTTATCTGGACCAATTCCATTATAGTAGCGATTTGGCTCCACTTGGAACCAGTAATCCCAGAGATTATCTCCCTTACCGTCACCAGCTATACGTCCTTCTGTCTGCGGCCCAGAAGTAGAGGATCCCCAGACAAAATCCTTTGGAAATCTTAGCATACATTTACCTCTTTATCTAGTCATTTTTCCCATTATACAGAAAAAACAAGGTAAAAACTAGTTACATTTTTTCCTTGTTTTTCTTCTGATTATAGTTTTTATTTCTTGCTGAGGATTTCAAGCGTTTCGAGCACGTTATCTGCATGAACTTCGATAGTGTCACCAGTCGCTTTAATCTTCACTTCTACGATGCCATCGGCCGCTTTCTTCCCAACAGTGATACGGATTGGCAACCCAATCAAGTCGCTGTCGCTAAATTTAACTCCGACACGTTCATTACGGTCGTCTGTCAAGACTTCGTAACCAGCTCCCATCAAGCTTGCTTCAAGCTTTTCTGTCAAGACTTGCGCTTCTTCGTCCTTGACATTGACAGTGATCAAGTGCACATCAAATGGGGCCAATTCTTTAGGGAAATTGATTCCCCAGGCGTAACGGTATTCACCTTTTGGTGTTTTGTTAACAAAGAGGCGAGCGTGTTGCTCCATCACTGCTGAAAGGAGACGGCTGACACCGATACCGTAACATCCCATGATGATTGGCACAGCACGACCATTTTCATCCAAAACATCTGCTCCCATGCTTGCTGAATAGCGAGTGCCAAGTTTAAAGATGTGACCAATTTCGATACCACGCGCAAAGTTAAGGACTCCTTGCCCGTCTGGTGAAATTTCACCCTCACGAACTTCACGGATATCCACATATTCTGCAGTAAAATCACGACCTGGGTTCACACCAGTCAAGTGGTAGCCATCTTCGTTAGCACCGACAACTGCATTGCGAACATCTTGCACCTTACGATCCGCAATAATTTTAATATTCTCTGGCAAACCAACTGGTCCAAGTGAACCAAATCCTGCTTGAACAACATTCGCCACTTCTTCTTCGCTAGCAACGTCAAAGAAATCTGCTCCCAAGTGGTTTTTCAACTTGACTTCGTTGAGTTGGTCATTTCCAACTAGAAGGGCTGCAACAAGCTCACCATCTGCAATGTAGAAGAGGGTTTTAATCGTTTGTTCTTCTGGAACATTGAGGAAAGCTGCAACTTCATCAATTGATTTAACATCTGGCGTTGCAACGCGAGTAACTTCTTCTTCAGCGACAACACGGTTGCTTGGTTTGTACTCGTTTGTTGCCATTTCTAAGTTAGCTGCATAGCTAGACTCACTTGAGTAAGCAATGGTATCTTCACCAGAGACTATCCATTTGAGCAATTCTGCCTTGATTTCTTCTTGCACTTCTGCAGGAATTTCGTCAAATGAGGCAACTGACTTGTCCAAGACAACCCAGCGGTCAAGGTCTGTACGAGCAGATGTAATGGCCATAAATTCTTGGCTATCCTTACCACCCATGGCTCCACCGTCACCAATAATAGCCTTGAAGTCTAAACCACTACGAGTGAAAATACGCTCATAGGCTGCTTTGTACTCATCATAAACACTATCCAAACTATCATAGTTAGCGTGGAAACTATAAGCATCCTTCATGATAAACTCACGTGTACGAAGAAGTCCATTACGTGGGCGTTTTTCATCACGATACTTGGGCTGAATTTGATAAAGGTTGAGTGGCAATTGCTTGTAAGATTTAACAGAATCACGGACAATAGCTGTAAAGGTTTCTTCGTGAGTTGGACCTAAAATAAAGTCTGATTTTTCACGGTTTTTTAGTTTGTAAAGGTCTTCACCATAGGTTTCGTAACGACCTGATTCACGCCACAATTCTGCACTAAGAAGGGCTGGAGCCAGCATCTCAACAGCACCAATCTTTTCGAATTCTTGGCGCATGATGTTTTTAGCTTTTTCAATCACACGATTGGCAAGTGGTAGATAAGAATAAACACCTGCTGAAACTTGGCGAACATAACCAGCACGCAACATAAGAGCATGGCTGATAACTTGAGCATCGCTTGGCATTTCGCGAAGCGTTGGGATAGGCATTTTACTTTGTTTCATAATATTCCTCGATTATCTAAAAAAGAGTCGCATAATGTCATTCCAAGTCACAGCAATCATCAAGACAACCATGATGACCACTCCGGCCAAGGTGACATAAGTTTCAATTTCTTGTTTCAATGGTTTGCGGCGGATGGCTTCTAGGATATTGAGCACAATCTTACCACCATCCAAGGCTGGAATCGGAATAAGATTAAAAATCCCAATATTGATGGAAATCATTGCCAAGAAGTACAAGATATTTTCAATTCCATTTTTAGCAGCATCACTACTTGCCTTAAAGATAGCAACAGGTCCACCCAACTTGTTCAAATCTGGTTGGAAAATCAGATTTTTCAGAGCTGAGAGAATTCGGAGAGCTGAGTCAGCAGCAGTTGTAAAACCACCTACAAACATGGATAGAAAATCTGACTTAACCCCCGGTTGAACACCTAGAAGGTAACGACCTTGACTATCTTCGGGTGTAACAGTGACTTGTTTGTCACTCCCCTTTTCAGAAATAGTCACATCCAAAGTCGGTGCCGTCTTATCTTTGGTTTCTGTTTCCACAGCTTGGATCAAGCTTTCCCAGTTGCTAACCTCATGTGAGCCAATCTTGGTAATTTGTGCCGTTTCTGGTACTCCTACCTTGGCCAAGGCACCTTGGGGCATGATATGGAACTGATTGGTATCAACATCTCTGACACCACCCTGCATAAAGATTAAAACCCAAAAAACAACGACACCTAAGATAAAATTGTTCATAGGACCTGCAAAATTGGTAATCAGTTTGCCCCAGATAGTCGCATTTTGATATTGAACATCTAAAGGTGCAATCCGAACCTCAGTACCATCTGCTTCCACAACCGTTGCATCGTGATCCACTGCAAATGTTTTTTCTTCTTCCAGAACCAATCCTTTGATAAAGAGCTTGTCTTCAAAATCAAACTGGGTCACCTGCATAGGGAGGGCTGTTTGATCCAATTTTTTACCTGAGAGATTGATGCGTTTAACCTTACCATCATCAGCAAGTGTCAAACTAACAGGCGTTCCTGTCTTGATTTCAGTTGTATCATCACCCCAACCGGCCATGCGGACATAGCCACCCAGAGGCAAGATTCGAATGGTATAGGCCGTTCCATCCTTGCCAATGTGAGCAAAAATTTTAGGTCCCATACCGATGGCAAATTCACGTACTAAAATCCCTGATTTCTTGGCAAAGTAGAAGTGCCCGAACTCGTGCACCACTACAATAATCCCGAAAACCAGAATAAAGGTTAAAATTCCGAGCATAGCGTTTCCTCCGTCTTTTGATTAAAAGAGTCCAAATAAGTGCATGATTGGAAATACAAGCAACATACTATCGAAACGATCCAAAACACCACCATGTCCAGGGATAAATTTCCCAGAATCCTTAACACCAAAATGACGTTTGATCGAACTTTCTAGTAAATCACCAAATTGTCCAGCAATGCTAAAGAAAATAGCAAAGACTGACATCTTGTAAATTCCATATGGAAGAGCAACTGTACTGTCAACTATCATAAAGATAATGGTTACTAAAATTGCTCCTAAAATACCACCCAAGGCACCCTCAAGGGTTTTATTAGGCGATACCCTTGGTGCTAACTTTCGTTTCCCATAGTTCATCCCAACAAGATAGGCACCACTGTCTGTCGCCCAGACGATACACAAGGCTAAGAGAGCCTTGTCCAAACCTGCAACACGAGCATCTAGTAAAGCATTAAATCCAAAGCCCACGTAGAAGCTCATAGCAAGAGGGAAAACCGCATCCTCAATCGTATAAGACTTGCTAAAAACGGTCGTTCCTAACATGATTGAAATCAAAACACTATAGGCAACCACATTCCCATCAACTGGCAAAAAAGTCAGGTAATTCTCCAAGGGAATGGTCAATGCAAAGGTTGCAAAGAGGGTCAAGAGGCCCTCCATCGTCATGGTCTCTAGACCTCTCATCTTCAAAAGTTCATGCATGGCTAGCATGGCTATGATTCCGATTGCTATCTGAAGCAAGAGGCCCCCAATCATTAAAATTGGTAGGAAAATAGCCAGGGCAATCCCTGCAAACAAGGTTCTTTTCTGTAAATCCTGGGTCATATTTCCTCCTAAACTCCTCCAAATCGGCGATGACGACGATTATAGGCAAGAATAGCTTCCTGCAAGGCCACTTCGTCAAAATCAGGCCATAAGGTGTCCGTAAAATAAAGCTCACTATAGGCTCCCTGCCATGGAAGGAAATTGCTCAAACGTAATTCTCCACTAGTACGGATAATCAAGTCTGGGTCTCGTAAGTCCTTAGGCAAATGCTGGGTAAAGAGATAGTTGCCAATCAATTCCTCTGTGATGTCACCTGGGTTGATTTTGGCATCTAAAACATCCTGGGAAATCAACTTAAGCGCCTGTGTAATCTCAGCACGTCCACCATAGTTAAGAGCAAAATTAAGAATCAATCCTGTGTTGTTCTTAGTCAATTCCTCAGCCTTGGTTAAAGCTTCAAAGGTTTGCTTAGGCAGGCGGTCTGTCTCCCCAATCATTTGAATCTTAACATTATTCGCATGTAGTTCCGGAACATAATTATCATAAAACTCTACTGGTAAGTTCATGATAAACTTGACTTCCTGATCTGGACGGGTCCAGTTTTCCGTAGAAAAAGCATAGACCGTAATAACCTTGACGCCCAGTTTGTTGGCTGCCTTGGTCACGGTTTGCAATGCTTCCATGCCCGCCTTATGTCCAAAAACTCGCGGTTGCATACGTTTTTTAGCCCAACGGCCATTGCCATCCATGATGATGCCGATATGAGCAGGAACCTGTGTCGGAACCTCTACTTCCACAGCCTTATCTTTCTTAAAAAATCCAAACATGATCTTATTCCTATTCAAAAATCTATCGTTTCATTATACCATATTTCCCCATTTTCTTCTATCACTAAGCTATTTATTCTCAGGCACCAAGCCCATTTTTCAAAAAAATAAGCCGCCTGATTGGGCGACTTTATTTTTATAGGGAGATTATTATGAAAAAGTTTTAGGAGTTTAAGTTAAGGTCTTCTTAACTTATGAACTTAGTGTACACTCCCTAGCTTAAAGTTTCCTTAAGTATTTTTAAAAATCAAATTTTTCCATTTCTCCTGCCAATTTTTCTTGGATAAACGTGTTTGATAGAGTTCCATTCGTTCTTGATTCTCTAAAAAATGAGGAGTTGGACGAACTTGAAAATTCAAAATATCCTCCAGACCGTATGGAGTAAAGAGTTCCAAAGCAGATTCTTCATTCAAGCGCAGTCCAACAGCCGTACATCGTTCTGGATACTTACTCATAGCATCACGGGAACTGGTATAGGGAGCAGTATGAGGGCTGTGCTGGTGCATATAGACTTGATTTTTCAATTCCCACTGGTACTGAGGAAAGTCCTCTCGCAGTTTTTTCTCCAGTAATAAGGTTTCCTCATAAGAAATATCCGGATCAAAGAAAATCACATCTACATCTGTTTCAAAGTCAAAAAGTGATTTGTCTGACAAGAGATTCCAGATGAAATTTCTGACAGAACCTGCTGCCAACCAGGAATCTGTCAACTCCAGGTTTTGGATGATAGTCAGAATAGCCATCATATCTGGATTTTTTCTAAAAGCCTCTAGAATTTCTTGCTTATTTTTCATTGTACTCATACCCCAAATGCTCATATGCCTTAGCAGTCGCCATCCGTCCAGACCGTGTCCGCATGATAAAACCTTTTTGAATCAAGTAAGGCTCATACATGTCTTCTACAGTCTCACGCTCCTCGGCAATATTGACAGAAAGAGTTCCTAATCCGACAGGGCCACCACCGTACATCTCAATCATGGTGCGAAGGATTTTTTGATCCACATAGTCCAAACCTTCGTGGTCAACATCCAGCATAGTCAAAGCCTTATCGGTAATAAGATCATCGATAACCCCATTCCCCATTATCTGGGCAAAATCGCGCACGCGCTTGAGGAGACGATTGGCAATACGAGGGGTCCCACGACTACGTAGGGCCAACTCAGATGCTGCCTCATGAGTGATTTCCATCTCAAAAATATCTGCCGTCCGCTCGACAATTTCTGTCAAGTCAGCATGGGCATAATACTCCATATGGCCTGTAATCCCAAAACGTGCCCGTAGTGGATTTGAGAGCATACCAGCCCGAGTCGTCGCACCAATCAAGGTAAAAGGTGGTAACTCCAAATGAACACTACGACTACCCTCACCAGCCCCAATCATAATATCTATGTAGAAGTCCTCCATAGCACTATAAAGCACCTCTTCCACTGACATTGGCAAGCGATGAATCTCATCAATAAAAAGGACATCCCCAGGCTCTAAATCATTCAAAATTGCTACCAGATCACCGGCTTTTTCAATGACAGGCCCAGACGTTTGCTTGAGATTGACACCTAGTTCGTTGGCAATAACAAAAGCCATGGTCGTTTTTCCCAAGCCTGGAGGGCCAAATAAGAGCACATGATCCAGCGCTTCATCCCGCATTTTGGCAGCTTCGATAAAGATTTGGAGCTGGTCCTTGACCTTATCCTGTCCGATATATTCACGTAAATACTGAGGACGGAGCGTGCGTTCTACTAACTCCTCATCCCCCATTATCTCATTATCTAAAATTCTACTCATGGCTCTATTATATCAAAAAACCAAGCCACAAACAAAAAAGCCACTGGATTGTGACTCCCGAGTCTAGCACTTATGTGGTATAATATTGTTCGGCACTTCTACACCGCCTACGAAAGGAGGTGAGATAGCCCATGATGGAATTAGTACTCAAAACTATCATCGAACCAATTGTGGTCGGTGTCGTTCTTCGTATAGTCGATAAATGGCTAAACAAGGACAAATAGTGTCAAAAAAGACCTCAAGCTTATTTGGTCGTGAGCTTGGGGTCTTTTCTAGCCTATGATATAGAACTAGTACTCAATTCCTTTTTATTATCCCATAGTTCACGAATTTTGTCAAAGGTTTATATCCTCATCCATTCAGCTTCTCCAACTTTAGAATCTGTCCAATAAAGTTTATAAGATTTAGAGAAAGCTATTGAAAAATGATATTTAGAAAACTTCCGAAAAGCCTGAAATAGAGCAAAAAAACTCCACCAGTTCCGGTGGAGTTAAGGGAGATTATGATGAAAAAGAAAAGTTTAGGATTTTATTAAATAAAGTTAGGAGGTCTTTATTTAATGACTATATAATACTAGACTAGCCTTAAATTTTGCTTAAGCAAAAACAAGTTTTATTATTTTTCTCTGTTGATCCAAGTCATCCCTATACAATTATAGGTGGATAAGATTTCAAAGCCCATAGAACGATAAAATCCCACGTTTTTTTCTGTCTCTTCTGTCACCAGCTGGACTTGATAAGCATCTTTGTAATCTTTTAAGGCCTCTTTCATTAGGGCACTACCAATCCCTTGACGCTGATAGATTGGTAAAACAATCAAATCCTGTACAAAAACTGATGAGAATCCATCTCCAACCAAACGAATCAAGCCCACCACAGCATCACCATCAAGTGCCAGATAAATTACTAATGAATGCGATAAGGCATGCTCCAGCATCTCTGGTTGATGGGTATAATTTGTCCAACCGACAGCCTGATAGAGATGCAAAACATCCTCTAGCTTGACAATTTCTTGCTTTTTAATAGTAATCATCTCAACACCTCTTAAAGTTCTCTCAAGCTCTTGTACTGCTGTCCATTTTTATCAAAATTTTCAGGACGCAGCCATGTTTCCAAACGATCTTTGACTTGAGGCCAGTCCATATCAATCATAGACAACCAATCCGTATCTCTCGTACGCCCCTTATAAACCACCGCCTGGCGGAAGGTTCCTTCATAGACAAATCCCAAACGCTCCGCAACTCGTCTGGATGGCAGATTTAAGGCATCGCATTTCCACTCGTAGCGACGATAGTTTAGCTCCTCAAAAATATAGCGAGCTAGGAGATACTGAGCCTCAGTTCCTATCCGTGTACCCCTTAGCTCTGGAGAAAAAGTGACTGCTCCGACTTCTATTACTCGGTTATTCTGGTCAATGCGCATGAGAGAAAAAGTTCCCAAAGCCTTACCAGTCGCCTTGTCTATGATTGCATAGTAAAAACGGTCCTTACGAGCCAACATCTGATTTAAAAGGCTAACCAGCTCCCCCATATCTGCTACTGGCTCCTGAAAAAGATAGGTCCACATCTCCCGAGGAGTATCCGGGCCATAAACAGCTAGCAAATCCTCCGCATGTTTTTCTACCGAGAGAGCCTCTATCCTAGCATAACGCCCTTCTAAGAAATCAATAGAAGGCAGTGCACCGGGTGTATAACCTTCCATTGACTCACCAATCATCTGACCATATTCATTTACTGGCATAGCTTTCTCCTTGTTTCACTTTTCAAACTTTTTACTCAACTCTATTTGAATTGTCCTATCTGCTAATTTCAAGTTTTTTATCAATTTCATTTAACAATTTTTCTGCATCTTCTTTATTTAAAACATTTTCTCGTGCTACATAGTTTCTACAAATATTCAGGGCCGCAATTTGGTCTGCTTTATCCAAAGATTCAAACATAATTCTCACTGAGTTACTAGCAATAACTCCTCGTTTATCATCCGAATTTTGAAGAAAGTTAAGTAGAACACTTAAATTGTTCTGACGACACGATTCGTACAAATCAATATATTCACCGTATTTTTTCGATTCAGAATCAGTAAGTTTATCTACAACTTTTACCTGCGAATAAAAATAGATTATTTCCCTATTTTGAATAATATAATTTATTTTTCTGATATATTTTAATCCCTCTATTAAGAGCCAAATAAAATAGATTATCAGAATACCAAACAGTGGTAGCCACATGATACCAACACTGGATTGAATACGAGGATAAGTTTCATTAAAAGAAACTATTAAATTTTTGGCTCCAAAATAATGAATAATGGATAACAAATTTGTCACTATTAATAGAGTTGCAAAAGATTTTGTAAATAAAAATTGATACACTTCAGACTGTGTCCTTATAATTTCATTTGGAGATATTCCAAAAATATTGCTTGATTTATCATTTGAAAAACTAAAGAAAGTAATAAAAACTGCAAAGAGAGTGTCTAAAGTGAGTGTCAAATTTAAACTTTCCTTGTCCCAAAGACAATTTTTAAAATAATATGCACCCACTATTGACATTACTAATACTATAACTGACACTACAATAATAGAAATCTTAAATAATAAAATTTCACACTTCCTGCTATCGTTCACTAATCTATTCATTCTGACCTATTCTAAAGTTCATACTCTAGAGTTACTTCTTTTTATTTCACAACAATGTTAACCAATTTATTCGGTACACTAATCACTTTCACGATGTCCTTACCGTCAATTTCTGCTTTGACTTTTTCATCCGCTAGAGCAATTTCTTGCAATTCTTCGCGTGATAGGTCTTTAGCAACCATGACTTTAGCACGGACTTTTCCTTTGATTTGAACAACGATTTCGATTTCGTCTTCAACCAATTTGCTTTCGTCCCATGTTGGCCAAGCCTCGTAAGAGATAGATTCACCTGTTGCTGCAACAGTTTGCCAGAGTTCTTCTGCCAAGTGAGGTGCAAATGGTGCAATCAACTGAACGAAGCCTTTGGCGTAGTCTACATAAAGTTTTTCTTCCTTGTTAGCCGCGTTGACAAAGACCATAAGTTGGGCAATGGCTGTGTTGAATTTGAGGGATTCGATTTGCTCTGTGACAGATTTGACTGTTTCATTGTAGACCTTATCAAGAGCGCCATTGTTTTCTGCAACAATTTCCTTGCTTGTAATCAAACGGTAAACACGGTCAAGGAACTTACGGCCTCCTTCCAGACCTTCTTCTGACCAAGCAATCGAAGCATCAAGTGGTCCCATAAACATTTCATAGACACGAAGGGTATCGGCACCGTATTGCTCCACCACGTCGTCTGGGTTAACAACGTTCTTAAGCGATTTAGACATCTTGGCTGGCGCTTGCTCTAACTCCTCTCCTGTTTCCACATGGAAGAAAGAACCGTCACGTTTTTCAACCTTATCGGTTGCCACAAGAGCCCCACGGTGGTCACGGTAGCTTGTTCCCAAAATCATCCCTTGGTTAAAGAGTTTTTGGAATGGCTCTTTTGTTGGAACAACACCAAGGTCATAGAGGAATTTGTGCCAGAAACGAGCGTAAAGCAAATGAAGAACGGCATGCTCTGCACCACCCACGTAGATATCTACTGGCAACCATTGTTTGAGAAGATCCTCATCGGCCAATTTCTCAGTATTGTGTGGGTCAATATAGCGGAGGTAGTACCAGCTTGAACCTGCCCACTGTGGCATAGTATTGGTTTCACGACGACCTTTGACGCCATCCTCACGAGTCACTTCAAGCCAGTCTGTCAAGTTAGCTAGTGGACTTTCACCAGTACCTGAAGGACGGATGTCCTTGGTTACTGGCAAGACGAGTGGCAATTCATTTTCAGGAACAGCTGTTGAAGTTCCGTCTTCCCAATGAATGATTGGAATTGGTTCACCCCAGTAACGTTGGCGGCTAAAGAGCCAGTCGCGGAGACGGTAAGTAACCTTCTCTTGTCCACAGCCTTTTTCTTCCAACCAAGCCACAATCTTAGCAATTGCGTCTTCTTTATTCAATCCATCTAGGAAGTCTGAATTGACATGAAGACCATCCTCTGTGTAGGCAGCTTCTGCTACGTTTCCACCTTCAAGGACTTCTACGATTGGAAGGTCAAATTGTTTGGCAAATTCCCAGTCACGTTGATCGTGGGCAGGTACAGCCATGACAGCACCTGTCCCATAACTCGCAAGGACATAGTCCGCAATCCAGATTGGAATTTCCTTACCATTGACAGGGTTGATGGCATAAGCACCAGTCCAAACACCAGTTTTTTCTTTGGCAAGGTCTGTACGAGCCAAGTCAGACTTGAGGCTAGCTTGGTGTTTATAGTCTGCTACTGCTTCTGCTTGCTCTGTACTTGTGATAGCATCTACTAATTCATGCTCAGGAGCCAAAACAGTGAAAGTCGCACCGAAAAGAGTATCAGGACGAGTGGTAAAGACTGTGAATTCCTTGTCTGTTCCTTTTACTTTGAAAGTTACATTGGCACCAGTTGATTTACCAATCCAGTTGCGTTGCATATCCTTGATAGACTCTGACCAATCTAGTTCATCTAAGTCATTGAGCAAGCGCTCTGCGTAAGCCGTGATTTTGAGCATCCATTGGCGCATCGGTTTGCGGACAACTGGATAGCCTCCACGCTCAGAAGTTCCGTCAGGAAGCACTTCTTCATTGGCAATGGCAGTTCCCAATTCCTCAACCCAGTTTACTGGCACTTCAGCTTCATAGGCCAAGCCTTTTTCGTAAAGCTTGGTGAAAATCCATTGAGTCCACTTGTAGTAGTTTGGATCTGTTGTGTTGACTTCACGATCCCAGTCATAAGAAAATCCAAGCGCATTGATTTGACGTTTGAAGTTGGCAATGTTTTCCGCTGTAAATTCTGCTGGGTCATTACCAGTATCCATAGCATATTGCTCTGCAGGCAAACCAAAAGCATCCCAACCCATTGGGTGAAGGACATTGTAGCCTTGCGCACGTTTGTAGCGGCTGAGGATATCGGTTGCAGTATAACCTTCTGGGTGTCCTACGTGCAGACCCGCTCCAGATGGATAAGGGAACATATCAAGAGCATAAAACTTCGGTTTTGATGCATCTGTACCTGTCTCAAATGTATGATGTTCTGCCCAGTAGCCCTGCCACTTAGGCTCAATTTCTTTATGATTATAAAAACTCATGGTCTCTCTCCAATTTTGTGATGTTACTATTATACCATTTTTGAGGGAATTTGGTCTCGTTCTATTCTATACTTTTCTATTTTACCTTGCTCTAAAATTTTTAAACTGCTATACTTATAACAGAAAACCCTTCCAAGGAGGTAGCGGATGTCTCATTCCTTTAAAAAATCTCTCCAAAAAGAAATTCTCCATAGAAGCTCTATCGCAGCCTTTGTGACCTCACTCTTACTACTCATTTTACTTTTTGGTTTTTCCTATTTTTTACAAAAGCAACAACTCTCCAAAGATACGAGACAGATTGTCAAACAGGTTCAAGAAATGAAAGAAGCAAATAATGAGCTCCTGACTACTATGAACCATAAAATGATTCCTGAATTTTTGGACGGCAAACACACAGAGCGAGAAGTCTTTAGCTTATTTTACGAGACAAAAGCTAAATTAAAACTTAGTTCTGACCTCATTATCCTAAGCGATACAGGTGAGTTACTATTTAGTACCAATCGAAATCATCAAGAAGGTATTTTATCACCCTACTATCTAAAACTGCTCATTCAAAATCCTTCTCAAGAAAAAGTGACAGAAAAAATTGCACTCTCTTCAGACAAGCAACATTACACACTCTTTATCAAACCACTACTTCAAAACCAACGAGTTAAGGCCTATACTATTGCTTTCGTAAATGAGAATGATTTTATCTCAAGTTTCCCAATGATCAATTCCAAATACATTATTACCGATGGCTTTGGAAATATGTTTTCTAACAATACAAACCAGTTCACTCGCTCCACTCTTGAAAAATTGGATGAAAAACTCCTACACTCTCGCACCCACTGGTATTCGAACGAACCACTTATTGTTCAAAAAGAAAAAGTCGGTGCTATTTTTTCAATCTATACTTTTCAATCCTTCTTTCCCATTCCTAGCTTACTTGGTCTAGCCTCCATTCTCACCTTATGTATATTCTTCCTCTACTTCTGGCAAGCAAGGCGAATTGCTCATAAAATTGCCACACACAATGCTGTTCCTATTGAAAGTTTGGTTTACCAACTTCAAGAAATTCCTAAACAAGCAGAAAAAAGGCTTTCTCTACAAACAGGTGATGAGTTTGAGTTTATGGCAGAAAAAATCAACAATATGTTGTACGAATTAGATCAACTTCATCAAAAAATGTTGACCATCGAAAAAGAAAAGTGGATTTTTGAAAGAAAAATGCTGGAAGCTCAGTTCAATCCTCATTTTCTCTACAATACGCTTGAGACAATTAAAATTACTTCTTTAATGGATGCATCTCTCACACAAGACCTGATTCAAAATCTCACGCGCATTCTTCGCTACAGTATCACCGATTTAGAAAAAGAAACAACCATTTGCCAAGATTTAAAGATTATAGAGGATTACCTTATTATTCATAAGATTCGTTTCGAGCACTTTTCCTATGATATTGTCTGCCCAGAAACTGTCGATAATCAGCCTATACCTAAACTTTTCTTGCTTCCTCTCGTAGAAAATGCTATAAAATATGGGATGCAATACCGTATTGATCTTCATATAGATATCCAAATTACCTTAAAAGCAGATTCTCTGACTTTTTTAGTCAAGGATAATGCCGGAGGGCTCACAAAACAAGAGCGACTCGCTATTTTAGACTCTTTAAAAAGCCCTCATACCCAGCATGGCATCGTGAACAGCTACAAACGATTGAGCAATTTCTTTTCTGATGTCCAGCTAGATCTAGGAGTCAATCGCCAAGAAGAAACTTGGGTCAAATTTATAACGAAAGGACTAACTCATGTTTAAGCTCATTATCGTAGAAGACGAACACCTCATCCGAAAATGGCTAGAGATTGCCGTAGACTACTCTGCCTTGGGTATCCAAGTCGTAGGAACTGCCAGTCACGGTCAAGAGGGAATGAGACTCATCCAAGAAAAAGAACCTCATATTGTCTTAACAGACATCACAATGCCAATTATGGATGCTTTTATGATGTTCGAAGCCACTCATACCCTTCCCTATGAAAAAGTTATCTTATCAGGTTATAACGATTTTCAAAATGCCAAAAAAGCCATGCAATATGGAGCAGTTGATTTCTTATCCAAGCCAATTGATACCAAGGAATTGACAGAATGTCTTCAAAACATTGTTTTGCGATTACAAGGTAGCACCTATCAAGAAACTCCTTTTTTAGAAGAATATCAAACTTTACTCACCTCTATCCAACAGGTTGATACACAAAACCAAATCATTCAACAAATTATTTCCTTTGTCCACAAGCATTATGCAGAGCATTTTACGATTGCGACTATTGCTGAAGCTTTAAACTATAGCGAAAGCTACCTATATAAAGTGATCAAAGAAGACTTCCCCATGACGCTAAATGAATATATCTTACAATATCGCCTGAAACAAGCTATAGATAAGATGGCTGAATCTCCCAACTCCCCTCTAAGCGACATCTCTGATCAAGTTGGATTTTCAGACTATAAATATTTTGCCAAAGTATTTAAAAAGTATCTCCATATTTCCCCAAAGGAATTGAAATCACTCGGAAGAATAGTAAAATAAGCTATTCTTCTTTTTGTAGAGAATTTTACTCTAATAGAATAGAATTGTCGGTTTTAAAAACGCTTACACTGTTTTAAAATAAACTTAAATAACACAACGGAGGTATCCATCATGAAAAAGAAATGGATGTATTATGCTGCTTGCGGACTAGCTCTTTTTGGTCTTGCTGCTTGTTCTTCTAATGAATCTGCCGATGGCGGTTCATCTGATAAAGGAGACGGCGGTTCGCTAGTCGTTTATTCACCAAACTCAGAGGGCTTAATCGGAGCAACTATTCCTGCCTTTGAAGAAAAATATGGTATCAAAGTAGAACTGATTCAAGCTGGTACTGGAGAACTTTTCAAAAAACTAGAGTCAGAAAAAGAAGCTCCTGTAGCCGATGTCATCTTTGGTGGTTCTTATACACAATATGCTACCCACGGAGAACTCTTTGAAAACTATACTTCAAAAGAAAATGATAATGTTATCAAAGAATATCAAAACACAACTGGCTACTCTACTCCTTATACACTAGATGGTAGTGTTTTAATCGTCAATCCTGATTTAACGAAAGGCATGAACATCGAAGGATATAGCGACCTTCTCAAACCTGAACTAAAAGGAAAAATCGCAACTGCTGACCCAGCAAACTCTTCTAGCGCCTTTGCTCAATTAACAAATATGCTACAAGCTCAAGGTGGTTACAAAGACGATAAAGCTTGGTCTTATGTAAAAGATCTCTTCACACTTATTGATGGGAAAATCGGTTCAAGCTCATCTGGTGTCTATAAAGCAGTCGCTGATGGAGAAATGGCTGTTGGTCTCTCTTATGAAGATCCAGCAGTTAAACTCTTAAATGACGGAGCTAACATTAAGGTAGTCTATCCAAAAGAAGGAACCATCTTCCTACCCGCTAGTGCTGCTATCGTTAAAAAAGCAAAAAATATGGAAAATGCCAAGAAATTTATCGATTTTATTATCTCTCAAGAAGTACAAGATACACTTGGTACAACCACTACTAACCGTCCTGTTCGTAAAAATGCCAAAACAAGCGAAAACATGAAACCAATTGACAAAATCAAAACACTCACTGAAGATTATGATTATGTCATCAAGAATAAATCAGATATTGTTAAGAAATACAACGAAGTCTTTACAGATATCCAATCTAAACAGTAAAAGAGGTTCACTATGAGTGAGATCAAAATTATTAACGCCAAAAAAATCTACCACGATGTCCCTGTTATTGAGAATTTGAACATTACAATTCCAAAAGGAAGTCTCTTTACCCTTCTTGGACCTTCAGGATGTGGGAAAACGACCCTTCTTCGTATGATTGCAGGTTTCAACAGTATCGAAGGTGGAGAATTTTACTTCGATGATACAAAAATCAATAATATGGAACCCAGCAAACGCAATATTGGCATGGTTTTCCAAAACTACGCTATTTTCCCACATTTGACTGTCCGAGATAATGTCGCTTTTGGTCTCAAGCAAAAGAAGGTTCCAAAAGAAGAATTGATCCAACAGACCAACAAG
The DNA here is from genome assembly GCF_013277425.1 of Streptococcus sp. 79. Taxonomy (NCBI): domain Bacteria; kingdom Bacillati; phylum Bacillota; class Bacilli; order Lactobacillales; family Streptococcaceae; genus Streptococcus; species Streptococcus sp. 79. Next base: position 126,431 of record NZ_VMMW01000003.1, on the reverse strand, counting down.
TATCTTGAACTAATGCAAATTGCTCAATATGCGGATCGGAAGCCCGATAAACTCAGTGGTGGACAACAACAACGTGTCGCCTTGGCACGTGCCTTAGCGGTTAATCCAAGTGTTCTCCTCATGGACGAGCCACTTAGTAATCTGGATGCCAAACTTCGCTTGGATATGCGTCAAGCCATTCGAGAAATCCAACACGAAGTAGGAATTACAACCGTTTATGTGACCCACGACCAAGAAGAAGCTATGGCTATTTCAGATCAAATTGCTGTTATGAAAGATGGGGTGATTCAACAAATCGGCCGACCAAAAGAACTCTATCATAAACCAGCTAATGAGTTTGTAGCAACCTTTATCGGACGCACAAATATCATCCCTGCCAATCTCGAAAAACGAAGCGTCGGCGCTTATATCGTCTTTTCAGATGGCTATGCCCTTCGAATGCCAGCCCTTGATCAGGCTGAGGAACAAGCTATTCATGTAAGCATTCGTCCTGAAGAATTTATCAAAGATGAATCTGGAGATATTGAAGGAACTATTAGCGATAGCGTCTATCTTGGACTAAATACTGAATACTTCATCGAGACAGGCTTTGCCTCAAAAATTCAAGTTAGCGAAGAATCAACTTTTGAAGAAGATCTACAAAAAGGCGATCGTATTCGTCTACGAATCAATACTCAAAAATTAAACGTCTTTTCTGCAGATGGTTCTCAAAACCTGATAAAAGGAGTCAACCATGGAACGTAAAAAACTAAATATTTGGACAGCCTCCTCTTTCTTCATCTTTCTTACCTATCTTGTCTTTCTCGTGTATCCTATCGTTACTGTGCTCAAGCAAGCACTCATACATGAAGGACAATTCTCACTAGCTAATTTTGTCACTTTCTTTAGTAAAGCCTACTATTCTGAGACACTAGTCAATAGTTTCAAGGTTTCCATTACCGCTACTGTCACTTCCTTAGTCGTAGGAACCCTATTAGCTTACCTCTTTTCCATGTATGACTTCAAGGGAAAGAAATTTCTACAAATATTGATTATCATTGCTTCCATGTCAGCTCCTTTCGTAGGAGCCTACTCCTGGATTCTCTTGCTGGGACGAAATGGGGTCATTACTAAATTCCTGACAAATACCCTTCATCTTCCAGCTATCGATATTTATGGATTCAAAGGAATTGTACTTGTCTTTACACTTCAACTATTTCCACTGGTATTTCTATACGTTGCTGGAACAATGAAAAGTATTGACAATTCTCTACTTGAAGCCGCTGAAAGCATGGGGTCCTTCGGATTTAAGCGTATCGTAACGGTTGTTTTACCTCTCCTAGTTCCAACCTTATTAGCGGCTGCCCTGCTTGTATTCATGAGAGCATTCTCAGACTTTGGAACGCCGATGTTAATTGGTGAAGGATATCGGACTTTCCCTGTCCTGATTTATACACAATTTATTAGCGAGGTTGGAGGAAATTCTGCTTTTGCATCTGCTCTAGCAATTATGGCGATTATCATTGCCTTGACAATTTTCCTTATCCAAAAACACATTGCAAACCGCTACAGTTTCAGCATGAATTCGCTCCATCCAATTGAGCCTAAAAAAACTACAAAAGGAAAAATGGCTGCCATTTATGCAACAGTCTACGGAATTATCTTTATCTCTGTTTTACCTCAAATTTACTTGATTTATACCTCTTTCCTAAAAACATCAGGTATGGTATTTGTCAAAGGTTATTCTCTAAACAGTTACAAGGTAGCTTTCAATCGTATGGGATCTGCTATTTTCAATACCATTCGTATCCCTTTGATTGCCTTAGTCCTAGTTGTCCTATTCGCAACATTTATCTCCTACCTAGCCGTTAGAAAACGGAATTTGTTTACAAACTTAATTGACAGCCTCAGTATGGTTCCTTATATTGTACCAGGAACCGTTCTAGGGATTGCCTTCATTTCTTCCTTCAATACTGGCCTATTTGGAAGTGGATTTCTTATGATTACAGGAACTGCTTTCATCTTGATTATGTCCCTATCTGTCAGAAGATTGCCTTATACTATTCGCTCATCTGTTGCTAGCTTGCAACAAATAGCACCAAGTATTGAAGAAGCTGCTGAAAGTTTAGGAAGTAGCCGTCTCAATACCTTTGCCAAGATTACAACTCCAATGATGCTATCTGGTATTATTTCTGGAGCTATCCTATCTTGGGTCACAATGATTTCAGAACTCTCTACTTCTATCCTCCTCTACAATGTCAAAACAAGAACAATGACTGTAGCCATTTATACAGAGGTTCTCAGAGGGAATTACGGTGTAGCCGCAGCCTTGTCAACTATCCTGACTGTTCTAACAGTAGGTTCTTTGCTCTTGTTTATGAAAATCTCTAAAAGCAATAGCATTACACTTTAGTTTTCCCCATCAAAAACAGCCGAAAGGATTACCCTCGGCTGTTTTTTCTTATCTTGATATTCTTATCAAATTCCTAGCTCATGGCAAGCAAGTCTAGACTGAGTATACTAAATGAAAATCAAAGAGTAAACTAGGAAACTAGCCTCAGGTTACTCAAAGCACTGCTTTGAGGTTGTAGATAAGACTGACGAAGTCAGCTCAAAACACTGTTTTGAGGTTGTGGATAGAACTGACGAAGTCAGTAACCATATCTACGACAAGACTACGTTGACGCGGTTTGAAGAGATTTTCGAAGAGCATTAAATAGAGGCTTCCTCCATCTTCTCCCGTCCTAGTTCTCGGTAACTACGATCGCCGACAACTTCTACGCTAAACTGGCCGTCCTCATATTCAAGAATCGTCACGCTACCATTATCGAGACCATGTGGATGCATACCATTGATCAGATAAACAATGGTTCCAATGGTCATTCCGTGGCTGACGACAAGGGCATTGCCCCCACCTTGCTCTTCCATTTCTTTGGCAATCGCTTCAAAGCCTTCTTTGATGCGGCCACTGAGTTTTTCCCAACCTTCAGCCCAACCAGCTGTATCAACCTCTACCAAGCCCTCAGCCAGTTCAGCATAAGACAATTGGTGAACGTGATCCACATTAAAGATACGAGGAATAATGCCCATGAAAAGATCGCCATCGTAAGCTCCGTCAAAGCTACCAAAACACCATTCTCTGATACGCTTGTCCATGCGATAAGGGATTTTTCCCTGCAAGCCAAGTTCATCAAGGATAATTCCCATTGTCTGAATAGTGCGACCAGAATCACTCGAATAAGCACGCTCAAACTGCAGACCAGATTCTCGCAAACCGATTCCTAACTCTTGAATCCCTCGTTCACCTTCAGCTGTTAAGGGAGTATCGCTCCAACCTTGCGCGCGACCAATCGTGTTAAACATGGTCTTGCCATGACGTACCAAATACAATCGTACTTTTACCATTTTCCGTCCTCCGTTTGCTTCTATTATATCATGGATGATAAAACAAAAGCCACCCAGACAGGCGACTTTTGCAGGAGATTATTATGAAAAAGTTTAGGAGTTCTATTAAATAAAGATATTAGATGAAAATCAAATTCAAACTAAATCAGTATTATCTGTTTCAAATAATATTAGGAGGTCTTTATTTAATGATTATAGTATACACATCCAACCTTAAATAGAGCTTAAAATTTCTCCTATTTTCTTAATTTTTAAAACTATGAATTGGTGCTGGGATTTGTCCTCCACGAGAGATGAAATCAACAGACGAAGCTCCATTGACTTTCATAACAGGTGCAGTTCCTAATAGGCCACCAAACTCAATCATATCGCCTTCTTTTCCTTTTGGAATGATACGAACAGCTGTTGTTTTCATGTTAATGACACCAATGGCAGCCTCATCCGCAATCATAGCCGCAATGGTTTCAACAGGTGTATCTTCTGGGATGGCAATCATATCCAAACCAACAGAACAGATAGCCGTCATAGCTTCTAGTTTTTCCAAATTAAGAGAGCCATTTTGCACTGCAGCAATCATTCCCTCATCCTCGGAAACAGGAATAAAGGCACCAGACAAACCACCAACTTGGTTGCAGGCCATCACTCCACCCTTTTTAACTTGGTCATTCAAGAGAGCCAAGGCAGCCGTCGTTCCATGCGTACCAACTGTTTCTAGCCCCATTTCTTCAAGGACACGTGCAACAGAATCTCCAACCGCAGGAGTTGGCGCCAAACTCAAGTCCACAATACCAAACTCCACACCCAGTCTCTCACTGGCCATTTGACCAACCAATTGACCGATCCGAGTGATTTTAAAGGCAGTCTTCTTGACCGTTTCTGCTACTACGTCAAAGCTCTCTCCACGAACTTTTTCCAGGGCACGTTTCACCACACCAGGACCAGAAACTCCGACATTGATGATAACATCTGCCTCCCCAACACCATGGAAGGCACCCGCCATAAATGGATTGTCCTCAACAGCATTAGCGAATACAACCAACTTAGCTGCCCCCATATCAGATAGAGTTGCCGTTTCCTTGATAACACGTCCCATATCTGCGACAGCCGTCATATTGATACCAGACTTGGTTGAGCCGATATTGACTGACGAGCATACCTTGTCCGTTTCAGCCAAAGCACGAGGAATAGAATTGATGAGAATCTCATCTCCCTTTTGATAACCTTTTTGTACCAAGGCAGAGAAACCACCAATAAAGTCCACTCCAATCTCTTTCGCAGCCTTATCAAGCGCTTTTGCCAGAACCACGTAGTCCGTCGCATCTGTCGCTGCTCCAATTAGAGAAATAGGTGTCACCGATACACGCTTATTAACGATAGGAATTCCCAACTCAGCCGCAATTTCATCGCCAACAGCCACTAAATTAGCTGCCTTGGTCCTAATCTTTTGATAAATTTTCTCCGCAGCACGATTGATATCTGGATCAATACAGTCCAAAAGGGAAATCCCCATGGTAATAGTTCTGATATCGAAGTTTTGCTCCTCAATCATGGCAATAGTTTCAGTAACTTGTCTAATATCCATGATAACCTCCTAGATATTATACATAGCTTCGAAAATCGCTGCACTCTGAATATTAATTTTCACATTCAAAGTTTGCCCAAAAGCTTCAAATTCATTACGAAGATAAGTGAAATCTTGCTTTTCATCACTAGAGACGACAGCCATCATCGTGAAATATTCATCCAAGACAGTTTGAGAGATATCGTCTATGTTCAAACCCATTTCTGCAATTTTACCAGAAACACCTGCAACAATTCCAGATTTATCTTTACCAACAACAGTTATAATCGCTTTCATAAGCAAACTCCAATTCTTCTTAAAATAGGAAACCTGAACATTAAACAGGATTCTTTTCAAATAGTATAGCATAATTCCAACTAAAATACTCAAAAACGCCTGCTTACGAAGTTGTTCTTAAGCAAAAAACAATTTCGTAAACAAGCGTCTACTATCCCAACTTATGATGAGTGTTCCCGCTAGGACCGAAATCCTAGCGGTAGACCAGAGCTAGACTAAGAGCACAAGACTCCATCATCATAACACTCAACAAAATTGATGATTTTATACTAATTCGATGATCGCCATTGGCGCTGCATCACCACGACGTGGTTCAGTTTTAAGGATACGAGTGTATCCACCGTTACGTTCAGCATAACGAGGTGCGATTTCTGAGAACAATTTTTGAAGTGCTGTAGTAGAAGTGTACTTATCAGTTGCTTCATCATAGTTTTCAGATGCGATTTCATTACGTACGAAAGCAGCTGCTTGACGACGTGCATGCAAATCACCACGTTTACCTAGAGTAATCATTTTTTCAACAGTTTTACGGATTTCTTTAGCACGAGCTTCAGTTGTCACGATTGATTCATTGATCAAAAGGTCAGTTGTCAAATCGCGAAGCATTGCTTTACGTTGTGAGCTAGTGCGTCCTAGTTTACGGTAAGCCATGTATTCCTCCTTTATTTATCTTTTAATCCAAGACCCAAATCAATGAGTTTGAGTTTCACTTCTTCCAAACTCTTGCGTCCAAGATTTCGTACTTTCATCATCTCTGCTTCAGATTTTTCTGTCAAATCATGCACAGTATTGATACCGGCACGTTTCAAACAGTTGTATGAACGCACAGACAAGTCCAGTTCCTCAATCGTACGATCCAAAATACGGTCGTCAGATTCAGTATCAGCTTCTTTCATCACTTCAGTTGACTTAGCAATTTCAGTAAGATTTGTAAACAAATCAAGATGTTCTGTCAAAATACGTGCTGAAAGCCCTAAAGCATCTTCTGGAATAATTGTTCCATTTGTCAAGATTTCAAGGGTTAATTTATCAAATCCATCATTGCTACCTACACGAGCAGGTTCCACTTGATAGTTGACTTTTGTAACTGGTGTATAAATAGAATCTACAGCAAGTGTTCCAACTGGTGCATTATCCTTTTTATTTTCATCAGCAGGTACATATCCACGACCACTGTTAACAGTCATAGTCGCTTTTAGAGAAGAACCTTCACCGATTGTAAAGAGATAATGATCTGGATTTACAATTTCAATATCGCTATCTGTCAAAATGTCACCAGCTGTTACTTCAGCAGGACCTTCAACATCTAGTTCGATGATTTTTTCGTCTTCAACGTACGATTTCACTGCAATTCCTTTAATGTTCAGAATGATTTGCATCACGTCTTCACGAACACCTGGAACTGTGTCAAACTCATGTAACACACCATCAATATTGATAGATGTCACAGCTGCTCCTGGTAGAGAAGCTAGAAGTACACGACGAAGAGAGTTACCAAGAGTTGTACCGTAGCCACGTTCAAGTGGTTCGATTACAAACTTGCCATAATCTTTATTTTCATCAATTTTTGTTATATTTGGTTTTTCAAACTCGATCATTTAGTTACTCCCTCTTAAACGAAAAGCAGTGTAATGCGATGATTATACACGGCGACGTTTTGGAGGACGAGCACCATTGTGTGGCACTGGAGTCACATCACGAATTGCTGTTACTTCAAGACCAGCGGCAGCAAGCGCACGAATAGCTGACTCACGACCAGAACCTGGACCTTTTACAGTAACTTCAACTGATTTAAGACCGTGTTCTTGTGCAGATTTAGCAGCAGCTTCAGAAGCCATTTGGGCAGCGAATGGTGTAGATTTACGAGAACCTTTGAAACCAAGAGCACCAGCTGATGACCAAGCAATTGCATTACCATGCACATCAGTAATCATAACAATAGTGTTATTAAATGTAGCGTGAATATGAGCAATACCAGATTCGATATTCTTTTTCACACGACGTTTACGTGTTGGTTTAGCCAAGACTTTTACCTCCTATATTATTTTTTCTTACCAGCAATCGCAACAGCTTTACCTTTACGAGTGCGAGCGTTGTTTTTAGTGTTTTGTCCACGGACAGGAAGTCCACGACGGTGACGGATACCACGGTATGAACCGATTTCCATCAAACGTTTGATGTTCAAGTTTACTTCACGACGAAGGTCACCTTCAACTTTGATTGCATCCACTTCACGACGGATAGCATCTTCTTGATCTGATGTAAGATCACGTACACGAACATCTTCTGAGATTCCAGCAGCAGCCAAAATTTTCTTAGATGTTGCAAGTCCGATACCATAAACATAAGTCAATGAGATTACTACGCGTTTGTCATTTGGAATATCAACTCCAGCAATACGAGCCATGTTTTCTCCTTTCTATCTTATCCTTGACGTTGTTTGTGTTTTGGATTTGCTGGGCAAATTACCATAACACGACCATTACGACGAATAACTTTACAGTATTCGCAAATTGGTTTGACCGATGGTCTTACTTTCATTTCTTATCCCTCCAAGTTTTTCGATTATTTAAAGCGGTAAGTGATACGTCCACGTGTCAAGTCATATGGACTCATTTCGACAGTAACACGATCTCCCGCTAAAATACGAATATAGTTTTTACGAATTTTACCAGAAACTGTTGCTAAAATCTGATGTCCATTTTCAAGTTCAACCGTAAACATTGCATTCGGCATTGTATCAACTACTTTGCCTTCAACTTCAATCACATCGTCTTTTGCCACGCAAAAGCACCTCCATAAATTTCGATTCGATGCCTCTAGACACAGAGACAACAATTATAAGTCAGACTATCTCAGTATAACATTTGTAGCGGATTTTTGCAAGTGTGAAAAACGCTTTATTTCAAATTTGTCAATACTTTTTCAATATCTGAGAAGACATCATTGATATCTTGATTACCTTCGATGTCATGAACCAAACCTTTGGCACGGTAGTGAGCAATGATTGGTTCTCCTTGAGCAATATTAACGTCCAAACGACGTTTGACTGTCTCAGGCTTATCATCTTCACGTTGGTAGTAATCTTCTTCTTTATAGTCAACTGGTGGGTTAAAAACCTTGTGGAAAGTTTCTCCAGTTACGCGGTGGATGATACGACCACTCAAACGTTCCAAGAGGCTATCTGGATTTACTTTAATGTTGATGACGCCTTCTAGTTCAATACCAAGTTCAGCCAATGTTTTGTCCAAGGCATGAGCTTGTTCGATTGTACGTGGGTAACCATCCAACAAGAATCCTGTTTCTTTAATATCATCTTGTGAAAGACGTTCTTTTACGATTCCATTTGTAACTTCATCAGGAACCAATTCACCCTTGTCAATGTATGACTTAGCAAGAACACCCATTTCAGTTTGATTTGCCATAGCAGCACGGAACATATCACCTGTTGAGATATGTGCAACATGGAATTGTTCTACGATTTTTGCTGCTTGAGTTCCCTTACCTGCACCAGGTAAGCCCATAATCAAAAGATTCATGATCTGATCTCCTTATTTTATTTTTAAATAGAAGCAAAAAGTCTTTTCACCCCTATTTAAAAACAAAATAGAAGAGGGGAGACCAAACTCTTACAAATGTTAGAGTTTAAACCTCCACTCCCTCAGTATTTACTAATTCATACTCAATGAAAATCAAAGAGCAAACTAGGAAGCTAGCCGCAGGTTGCTCAAAGCACTGCTTTGAGGTTGCAGATAAAGCTGACGTGGTTTGAAGAGATTTTCGAAGAGTATCAGTAAATACTTTTATTCTGTTCTATCCATGAAACCAACATACTTACGTTTCAATAGGTAACCTTCCAATTGTTTGATTCCTTCGATACCTGTAGAGATAATGATCAAGAGACTTGTTCCACCAAAGGCAACAACATCAGAAAGACCAAATACATCTTTAGCTGCAATCGGCAAAATGGAAATCACACCAAGGAAGAGGGAACCAACAGTTGCAAGACGACGAAGAAGTTTAGACATATATTCTTCTGTACCTTTACCAGGACGAACTCCGTGAATATAGGCACCGCTCTTTTGTAGGTTCTCTGCCGCTTTTTCAGGATTAATCTGTACAAACGTATAGAAGAATGTAAAGAGAATAATCAACAAAGCATACATGGCAATACCAGTTGGAGAAGTGGTTGCCAACATCTCTTGTGCTACCCTTACCCAAGCCCAATCATGACCTGTGGCGCTCAAAAACTGAAGAATCGCCGCAGGCGCTGCAGTAATGGAACTGGCAAAGATAACAGGGATAACTCCAGCAGGGTTTACCTTCAATGGAAGGTAAGAGCTAGATGGAGCACCTTGTGCAACCTTAGTATATTGGATTGGAATTTTGTATTCTGCTTGTTGAACATAAGTTGTAAAGTAAATGATCAACAATACAGTAATAATCAAAATGATTACGAAAATGATAGATGAAGTGATCCGGCTACTTGGGACGTTCACAAAGTAGTCCACATAGATGCCCTGAATCATCTCTGGAATTGAGGCAACAATCCCGGCAAAGATAATCATAGAAACACCATTTCCGTATCCCTTATCTGTAATTTGCTCTCCCAACCAAGTGACAATCATACTACCAGCTGTTAAGATGATACCAATCGTCAGAAAAACTTGGGGAGTTAAAGCAGTTTTAATCAATTGAGCTCCAGCCAAGGTATTAAAACCAGCTGTAATCCCGATAGATTGCACAAAGGCTAGACCAAGGGCAATATAACGAGTAGCTTGGTTCAATTTTCTTCGACCTACTTCCCCTTGTTTTCCCCACTCTACAAATTTCGGTAAAATATCCATTTGTAAGAGTTGGACAACGATAGAAGCAGTAATATAGGGACTAACTCCTAGGGCAAAAATCGAAAAGTTTTTTAGGGCATTCCCCGACACCAAGCTCAACATGTTTAAGAAGGATAATCCACTTAAAGCATTCAAGCTATTGGCATTCACACCAGGAACTGTAATGCTAGTTCCGATACGAAAGACCAAAACGATAAAAATTGTAAATAAAATTTTTGATCGAACCTGCTTGACTTTAAGAGCTTCTCTTAATAATTTAAAAAACATAGGTCACCTCTCTTAGATGACTTCTACTGAACCACCTTTAGCAGTGATAGCTTCTTCAGCTGATTTAGAGAATTTAGCTGCTTTCACAGTCAATTTCTTAATCAACTCACCGTTACCAAGAATTTTAATACCTGACTTTTCAGCTTTAACAATTCCTGCTTCGATAAGAACAACTGGAGTTACTTCAGCACCATCTTCAAAGACGTTCAATTGGTCAAGGTTCACAATTGCGTATTCTTTAGCGTTGATGTTAGTGAATCCACGTTTTGGAAGACGACGGAACAATGGAGTTTGTCCACCTTCAAAACCAAGGCGAACTCCGCCACCGCTACGAGCTTTTTGACCTTTTTGACCACGACCAGATGTTTTACCGTTACCTGATGAAGTACCACGACCAACGCGGTTACGTACTTTACGAGAACCTTCTGCAGGTTTCAATTCATGAAGTTTCATTTTTATTTTCTCCTCTTTTGTAAAATGCTAGCGCCGATAAGGGAGAAAAGGTTGTCTCCCCCATCAACTCGCCTATACGACGTCATCATAGATGACTATATCTAGTTTTAGGGGATGGTATAGTGCACATCCCCTAAAAATTCATTAGTTTACTTCTTCAACTGTTACCAAGTGAGATACTGCAGTGATCATACCACGGATAGCAGCGTTATCTTCTTTAATAACAGAGCTGTTCAATTTGCCAAGTCCAAGTGCTACAACAGTTTTACGTTGTGATGGAATGCGTCCGATTGGAGACTTAGTCAAAGTAATTTTAATTTGAGCCATTTTATCCCCTTTCTTATGCCAAATCAGAAACTGAAATACCACGAAGGGCAGCAACTTCTTCAGCGCGTTTCAATTGTTTCAAACCTTCAACAGTTGCACGAACAATGTTGATTGGAGTGTTAGAACCAAGTGATTTAGATGTAATATCTGCCACACCTGCCAATTCCACAACGGCACGAACTGCACCACCAGCGGCAACTCCAGAACCTTCTACAGCAGGTTTCAACAATACTTTAGCTCCACCGAATTCTGAAAGAACTTCGTGTGGGATTGTTGTTCCAACCATAGGAACTTCGATCAAGTTTTTCTTAGCATCATCTACTGCTTTACGGATTGCTTCTGGAACTTCTTGAGCTTTACCAGTACCAAATCCTACGCGACCGTTGTGGTCACCAACAACAACAAGAGCTGCGAAACGAAGACGACGTCCACCTTTAACAACTTTTGTAACACGATTGACAGCAACTACGCGTTCTTCTAATTCAACTGCATTGTCTTTAAATGCCATTTTCTAGTGTCCTCCTATTAGAATTTCAATCCGTTTTCACGAGCTGCATCAGCCAAAGCTTTCACACGTCCGTGATATAGATATCCACCGCGGTCGAACACCACTTCTGAAATACCTTTAGCGTTTGCACGTTCTGCAACGAGTTTACCGACAGCAACAGCTTGTTCAGTTTTAGTTCCTTTTGAAACTTCTTTATCAAGAGTTGAAGCACTTGCGAGCGTTACACCCGCTACGTCATCAATCACTTGAGCGTAGATGCCTGTATTAGAACGGAATACGTTCAAACGTGGGCGATCAGCAGTTCCAGAGAGTTTTCCGCGAACACGACGGTGGCGTTTTTGGCGGAGTTTGTTTTTATCTGGTTTTGAAATCACAGTTTTCACCTCTTTAGTTTTAAATCGTGTGCTATGCACAAAGTTGGAAAATAGGTTGGTGGTTGAGAATCAACCACTCAACATTATTTACCTGTTTTACCTTCTTTACGGCGAACGAATTCACCAACGTAACGGATACCTTTACCTTTATATGGTTCTGGTGAACGAAGGCTACGTACGTAAGCAGCTGTTTGACCAACTACTTCTTTTGAAATTCCGCTAACAACGATTGTTGTTGGGTTTGGAAGTTCAAAAGTAATTCCTTCTGGAGCTTCAACTTCGTCTGGATGAGATTTACCAACAGCCAAAACAAGTTTAGATCCTTGAAGTTGTGCACGGTAACCAACCCCGCGCATTTCAAGTTCTTTCTTGAATCCTTCTGATACACCAACAACCATGTTGTTCAAAAGGGCACGAGTAGTTCCGTGGATAGTTTTCATTTCTTTTGAATCGTTTGGACGGTGAAGAGTTACTTCAGTACCTTCCACACGGATTTCAATATCTTTTGAGAACTCACGAGTAAGTTCTCCTTTAGGTCCTTTTACAGTTACAAGGTTGTCATTGTTAGTGATTTCAACACCAGCAGGCAACACGATAACTTTATTACCAATACGTGACATGTTTATTTTCTCCTGTTAAATTGTCAGGCCAGAACGGCCAGTTTTCACGGGGCTAAATCGATTTCTCGATTTAAAGGAACATTTAGGTTTCAATTTCAAAGTGAATCTAGGCATCGTCTCGCAGGCATAACTTTGTGTTAGGCAAGAGACGATAACGAAGAGTCACAAAGAAATTGGGAACTAAATATTACCAAACGTAAGCGATAACCTCACCACCAACATTCTTTTGGCGTGCTTCTTTATCAGTAAGCAAACCTTCAGAAGTTGAAAGGATAGCAATTCCAAGTCCGTTAAGAACTTTTGGAAGGTCTTCACGTTTTTTGTAGACACGAAGTCCTGGTTTAGAAATACGTTTCAAGTTAGTGATAACTTTTTCACCGTTTGGTCCGTATTTAAGAAATACACGGATGATGCCTTGTTTGTCATCTTCGATGATTTCAACGTTTTTTACAAAACCTTCGCGTTTAAGGATTTCAGCAATCCCTTTTTTGATGTTTGATGCAGGTACTTCAAGTACTTCGTGTTTAGCTTGGTTAGCGTTACGAATACGAGTTAGGAAGTCTGCGATTGGGTCAGTCATAACCATTTTGTTTTTCTCCTCTTACTAGTAGTTTGCAAGTTGCACTTGCTAGTTAATACATGATACAAAGAGCGTAACAGCAAGAGCAAAAATAGGCAATTTGATGCAGGAGCGATGCTCCAAAGAAAATTGGTCTTTTTTTGCCAAAGCTGTAGCTCGTGTTCAAATTGGCTAGCCCAACTGAACCCGGGCTAAACTCTGTGTGAAAAAGATAAACTTTCCTAGAAACCTCAGTTTCTTCGTCAAGTTTCCTATTTTCACTTAGAGTTTTGACGCCCTTGATATCTTAAATTACCAAGATGCTTTTGTTACACCAGGAATTTGACCTTTATGCGCAAGTTCGCGAAAAGCGATACGACTCAGACCAAATTTGCGGTAAACTGAATGTGGGCGCCCCGTAACTCTACAACGATTATGTAAACGAGTCGGTGAGGCGTTGCGAGGTAATTTAGATAAACCTTCATAGTCCCCTGCTGCCTTTAATGCAGCACGTTTTTCAGCATAACGGTCAACAATTTTTTGGCGTTTAGCCTCTCTAGCTACCATTGATTTTTTAGCCATTAGATTTACCTCCTATATTATTTTGCAAAAGGCATTCCAAGGCCTGTAAGCAATGCACGTGACTCTTCGTCAGTGTTAGCAGTTGTTACGATAACAATGTCAAGACCACGAGTTTTGTCAACGTCATCGAAGTTGATTTCTGGGAAAATCAATTGTTCTTTCACACCAAGTGTATAGTTTCCGCGTCCATCAAATGATTTTGTTGGAACACCGTGGAAGTCACGTACACGTGGAAGTGAAACTGAAACCAATTTATCCAAGAAATCGTACATCCGTTCACCACGAAGGGTAACTTTTGCACCGATCGCAACACCTTCACGAAGACGGAAGCCGGCGATTGATTTTTTAGCTTTAGTGATAAGTGGTTTTTGACCTGAGATAAGTGCCAATTCTTCAGCAGCTTTTTCAAGGCTTTTAGCGTTTGATACAGCTTCACCAACACCCATGTTCAAAACGATCTTATCTACTTTAGGCACAGCCATCACTGATGAGTAGTTGAATTGTTCTGTCAAAGCAGGAACTACTTCATTAAGATATTTTTCTTTTAAACGATTTGCCATTATACTTCTCCTTTCCTTCGTGATTAATCAAGCACTTCGCCTGATTTTTTGTTGTAGCGAACTTTTTTACCGTCTACAAATTTGTAACCAACACGACCAGCTACACCATTTTTGTCCAAAACTTGAACGTTTGATACATGGATAGCTGCTTCTTTCTCGATGATACCACCTTGAGGAAGCTCGTTAGTTGGACGTTGGTGTTTCTTAACGATGTTAACACCTTCAACGATAACTTTGTTTACTTTTGGAAGGGCAGTAAGGACAACAGCTTCTGTTCCCTTATCTTTACCAGCGATTACGCGAACTTTGTCGCCTTTTTTTACAAACATTAGGTTTCTCCTTGATTTTTCTTACGCCCATAAGGGCACCCTAGCTTGAAGCTAGGGGACTAGTTTGTTTGTTTTTGCTCTTCGAAAATCAAAGCAATCCTTCGTCAGTTTCAACTCACCTAACTTAAGTTATGCTTTCGTTTTACTTCCTAGACTTGTTTTAATTTTCTTTGAGCAACCAATTAAAGTACTTCTGGAGCAAGTGACACGATCTTCATGAAGCCACCTTCACGCAATTCACGTGCAACTGGGCCAAAGATACGTGTTCCGCGAGGAGTTTTGTCTTCACGGATGATAACTGCTGCGTTTTCGTCAAATTTGATGTATGAACCATCAGCACGACGAGCACCTGATTTAGTACGAACGATAACTGCTTTAACAACGTCACCTTTTTTAACCGCACCACCAGGAGTAGCTTGTTTTACAGATGCCACGATAACATCACCGATGTTTGCAAATTTACGTCCTGAACCACCAAGAACTTTGATAGTCAAGATTTCGCGAGCACCGCTGTTGTCTGCGACTTTCAAACGAGTTTCTGTTTGAATCATTTCAGTTTTCTCCTTTCAGGTTTGATTAGATGATGACCGCTTCTTCAACAACTTCTACAAGACGGAAACGTTTTGTAGCTGAAAGCGGGCGAGTTTCCATGATACGTACGATATCGCCTTCTTTGGCAACATTGTTTTCATCATGAGCTTTATATTTTTTAGAGTAGTTAATACGTTTACCATAGACTGGGTGGTTACGTTTTGTTTCAACTACAACTGTGATTGTCTTGTCCATTTTGTCAGATACAACACGTCCAACAAGAACTTTACGATTATTGCGTTCCATTGAAATTTCTCCTTCCCTAGTCTATTATTTCGCTTCAGATTGAACTGTTTTGATACGAGCGATTTGTTTTTTAACTTCTTTCAAGCGAGCTGTTTGTTCCAATTGACCAGTAGCAGCTTGGAAACGAAGTTCAAACAATTCTTTTTTCAATTCGTTTTCGCGCTTCGCGAGTTCTTCTTGAGAAAGACCACGAAGTTCTTTAACAAATTCTTTTACTTCATTAAGTTTCATGCCTTCTCCTTATTCTGCTTCACGTTTTACGAATTTACATTTAACTGGCAATTTGTGGCTAGCAAGTCGAAGCGCTTCACGTGCAATCTCTTCAGATACACCAGCGATTTCGAACATCACTTTACCACGTTTAACTGGTGCTACCCAACCTTCAGGTGCCCCTTTACCAGATCCCATACGCACACCGATAGCTTTAGCAGTGTATGATTTGTGTGGGAAGATTTTAATCCAAACTTTACCACCACGTTTCATGTAACGAGTCATGGCGATACGAGCAGCTTCGATTTGGCGGTTAGTGATCCAGTGGCTAGTTGTAGCTTGAAGACCGTATTCACCGAATGCTACTTCTTTTCCACCTTTTGCTTCACCGCGCATTTTTCCACGGAACTCACGACGGTGTTTAACACGTTTAGGTACTAACATTGGTTATTTACCTCCTTTAGTGTTTTTACGAGCTGGAAGAACTTCACCACGGTAGATCCATACTTTAACACCAAGTTTACCGTATGTAGTATCTGCTTCTTCCCAAGCGTAATCGATATCTGCACGAAGTGTGTGAAGCGGAACAGTTCCTTCAGAGTATCCTTCAGCACGGGCGATATCTGCACCGTTCAAACGACCTGATACTTGAGTTTTGATTCCTTTAGCTCCAGCACGCATTGCACGTTGGATTGCTTGTTTTTGTGCACGACGGAAAGCAACACGTTGCTCCAATTGACGAGCAATTCCTTCACCTACAAGGTGAGCATCCAAATCAGGTTGTTTGATTTCGATGATGTTGATGTGTACTTGTTTTCCAGTCAATTTGTTAAGTTTTGCACGGAGTGCATCAACGTTAGCACCACCTTTACCGATAACCATACCTGGTTTAGCAGTGTGAAGTGAAACGTTAACTTTGTTTACTGCGCGTTCGATTTCAATAGTTGAAACTGCTGCGTCAGCAAGTTCTTTTTGAACGAATTTACGGATTGCAAGATCTTCATGAAGGTAATCCGCGTATTCTTTTTCAGCATACCATTTGGCATCCCAATCACGGATGATGCCGACACGCATACCAATTGGATGTACTTTTTGACCCACGATTTTACCTCCTTATTTTTCTGCAACAGCTACAGTGATGTGAGCTGTACGTTTGTTGATTGGTGAAGCTGAACCTTTCGCACGTGGACGGAAACGTTTCATAGTTGGTCCTTCGTTTGCGAATGCTTCAGATACTACCAAATTAGCTTTATCCAAACCAAAGTTGTTTTCAGCGTTAGCTACAGCTGAGTTCAAAACTTTCAAGATGATTTCAGCAGCTTTGTTTGGAGTGAATGTCAAGATTGCGATTGCATCGGCTACGCTTTTACCACGGATGTTATCAAGAACAAGACGTGATTTACGAGGTGAAACACGTACTGTACGAGCCATTGCTTTAGCTGAAGTAATTTCTGCCATTTATGTTCTCCTTATTTTCTACGTGTTTTCTTGTCGTCTGCAGCGTGACCTTTGTAAGTACGAGTTGGTGCAAATTCACCAAGTTTGTGACCTACCATGTCTTCTTGGATGTAAACAGGTACGTGTTTACGTCCGTCATAAACTGCAATAGTGTAACCAATGAAACTTGGGAAGATCGTTGAACGACGTGACCAAGTTTTAATAACTTTTTTCTTTTCGTCGTTAGCTTGAGCTTCAACTTTTTTCATCAAATGCTCATCGACGAAAGGTCCTTTTTTAAGACTGCGTCCCATTTTTATATTTTCTCCTTTAAATGTTGTACCACAGCGGCTTGCGCTCACATGGAGCGCTACCGAGCTGGCGGATTTACTAGTTGCTTAAGCGACTAGTTTAATATTATTTCTCGTTGCGACGACGAACGATAAGTTTGTCAGATTTCGCTTTCTTATTACGAGTTTTAAGACCAAGAGCAGGTTTGCCCCATGGAGTAGATGGTGCTTTACGACCAACTGGTGCTTTACCTTCACCACCACCGTGTGGGTGATCGTTAGGGTTCATTACAGAACCACGAACTGTTGGGCGGATACCTTTCCAACGGCTACGTCCCGCTTTACCAAGGTTTACAAGTCCGTGTTGTTCGTTTCCGACAACACCAACTGTAGCACGGCAAGTTCCAAGAATCATACGAACTTCACCTGATTGAAGACGAACAAGAACGTATTTACCTTCTTGACCCAATACTTGAGCAGATGCTCCAGCAGCACGTACCAATTCACCACCACGACCTGGTTTCAATTCGATGTTGTGGATCAAAGTACCAACTGGGATGTTAGCAAGTGGAAGAGCGTTTCCGACTTTGATATCTGCTTCTGGACCTGAAACGATACGTTGACCTACTTCAAGACCTTTTGGAGCGATGATGTATGCTTTCACACCGTCAGTGTAGTGTACAAGAGCGATGTTTGCAGAACGGTTTGGATCGTACTCGATTGTTTTAACAACCGCTTCAACGTTGTCTTTGTTACGTTTGAAGTCAACCAAACGGTAGAAACGTTTGTGTCCACCACCTTGGTGACGAACAGTGATACGACCGTTGTTGTTACGACCAGCCTTGCTCTTCAATGCAACAAGCAATGATTTTTCAGGAGTGCTTGTTGTGATTTCAGCGAAATCCAAAGAAGTCATATTACGGCGACCGTTTGTTGTTGGTTTATAAACACGAATTCCCACGATATTTCCTCCTTAGATTATTCAGCTTCAGCAGCAAACAACTCGATTGCTTTTGAATCAGCTGTAAGTGTGATGATAGCTTTTTTAGTTTTGTTAGTAAAACCAGTGTAACGTCCAACACGTTTAGCTTTTGGTTTTACGTTGATTGTGTTAACATTAGCAACTTTAACACCTTCGAAAGCAGCTTCAACAGCTTGCTTGATCAAAAGTTTGTGTGCACGAGTGTCAACTTCAAATACATATTTTCCTGCTTCAAGTTGAGCCATTGAGCTTTCAGTGATGACAGGTTTTTTGATAACATCATACAAATTCATTATGCAAGAACCTCCTCGATTTTAGAGATAGCTGCTTGAGTAACAAGAAGTTTGTCACTATTTGCGATGTCAAGAACACTTGCAGTTGTAGCAGTCGCAACTTTCACGTTTGGAAGGTTACGAGCTGAAAGAGCTGCGAATTCGTTTCCTTCTTCAAGAATAACAAGGACTTTAGAATCGATGCTCAAAGCTGCAAGAACTTTTGCAAATTCAGCAGTTTTTGGAGCTGTAAATTCAAGAGAATCAACGGCTACAAATTTATTTTCAGCAACTTTTTCTGAGTAAACAGATTTAAGCGCAAGGCGACGAACTTTTTGAGGAAGTTTGTACGCATAGCTACGTGGAGTTGGTCCGAAGACGATTCCACCACCACGCCATTGTGGAGAGCGGATAGAACCTTGACGAGCACGTCCAGTTCCTTTTTGACGCCATGGTTTGCGTCCGCCACCTGAAACAGCTGAGCGGTTTTTAACTGCGTGAGTTCCTTGACGAAGGCTAGCACGTTGGCTGATGATCACATCAAACACAACAGATTGGTTTGGTTCGATACCAAAGATTGCATCGTTAAGAACAACTTCGCCAGCTTGTTTACCAGTTTGGTCGAATAATGTTACATTTGCCATTTTGACTGTATTCCCCTTTCCTTATTATTTACCAGCTTTAACTGCTGACTTGATAGTGATAAGAGATTTCTTAGCACCTGGTACGTTACCTTTGATAAGGATAACGTTCTTTTCTGGAACAACTTGTACAACTTCAAGGTTTTGAATTGTTACGCGGTCACCACCCATACGTCCTGCAAGGTTTTTACCTTTGAATACGCGGTTAGGTGCAACAGGCCCCATAGAACCTGGACGACGGTGGTAACGAGAACCGTGAGCCATTGGTCCACGTGATTGTCCGTGGCGTTTGATAACACCTTGGAAACCTTTACCTTTAGAAGTACCAGTTACGTCAACAACGTCTCCAGCTGCGAATGTTTCAACTGTGATTTCAGCACCAACTTCCAAGCCTTCAACGTTTTTGAATTCACGAATGAAGCGCTTAGGAGCCGTGTTAGCTTTCGCTACATGTCCTTTAGCAGGTTTGTTGCTCAATACTTCGCGTTTGTCATCGAAACCAACTTGGATAGCGTTGTATCCGTCTGTTTCAACAGTTTTAACTTGAAGAACAACGTTTGGAGTTGCTTCAATAACTGTTACAGGGATCAATTCGCCAGCTTCAGTGAAGATTTGAGTCATTCCCACTTTTTTCCCTAAGATTCCTTTTGTCATGAGAAAATAGTTCCTTTTCTATATTTTTTATTCAAAAAGTTTTTAACGAGCGTTTTTTATGCTCAGGTCTAAGATACAAAGGGCGTCAAACTCAAAGTGAAAATAGGAAACTGACGCAGTGTCTAGCAGACACTAGGAAGTTTATCTTTTTCACACCGAGTTTAGCCCGTGTTCAATTAGATTGAAACACCAGCCTCTGCTCTTTTATATTTTAGATTAAAGTTTAATTTCTACGTTTACACCACTTGGAAGATCCAATTTCATCAAAGCATCAACTGTTTTTTGAGTTGGGTTAACGATATCGATCAAACGTTTGTGTGTACGCATTTCAAATTGTTCGCGAGAGTCTTTGTATTTGTGAGTCGCACGAATAATTGTGTAGAGGCTACGTTCAGTTGGAAGTGGGATTGGACCCGCAACTTGTGCACCTGTACGAGTAGCTGATTCTACGATTTTTGCAGCCGCTGTGTCAAGCGTACGGTGTTCGTAAGCTTTCAAACGGATACGGATTTTTTTGTTTGCCATTTTTTTCTCCTTTTCGTCTATTTAAGATAATAGGCTAGCTCCACAAGAAAACCGACGCGGCGTTGCGTGGCAATGCAACCGAGCGTGTCGCAACCTCTTGCATCAAAGCTAAAGCTGTAATTTACAGCACCATAATAGAATAACACAAAGCCCCTGCGATTGCAAGGGATTTGTTAGGTTTTTTTCTTTTTTTTGGGATGAAATCGCTTTTGATGAAAAGTTTTACAAAAAATCAAGAAATAAAACAGCGAAAGCGTTGTCAAATTAAAAATAATAGAGTATAATAAGAGATGTAAATATAATTTAAAAAATAGGACAAACCAAAACAAAAACGGAGGGGGAGATGTTTTAAGAAAAAATTATTATACCTTCATTGAGAGGACTAATTTTAGTTCTCAAAAATATTGGTAGAATTTGTGGGAGTTTAGCAAGCTCTCGCCAATGAATGAAATTAGTTAAGATGTTGTAAATGGAACTATAAACTAGATTTTCTTCAATAAGATTGGAATGTGAGTAAGCTATGATTAGAAAAAAATTTTTATTAGCGATTATTGGGATTATTTTGCTATTTTTGGGGTATTGGGGCTGGAAAGTATATCAAGACAGTACAAGAGAAATTATTCCACTAGAGTCTTTACAAGTAACGGTAATAAAAACCGATAAAGATTATTCTATATCTGTTAAAGCAGATTTAGATAATTTTGAACAACTCTCAAATTATCAAGCAATACAAATAAGTAATGATGTCTATTTATATTTTATGAAAACGAAGGCAATTTTTAAAAAAAATACAGTAGATGCAGATTTATCAAATATCTTGGTTGGCAATATAAACCAAGCCATCAACAACATATATGTCGTTAGTGGCAATGATATTATCGTTAAATTTAATGATAGTAAGTATAATCACATCAATGTTTTGAAGTATACTGATAGAAAATTGTTGCTTCGTTTAAATTAAAAAGCGCATTACTTAATAAGAAAGGAAAAAATATGTTAAGAAAATTTAAATCATTAATATTTCTGTCTCTTGCTTCACTATCTCTTATTTCTGGGACTGCTGCATTCGCCGCACAAGGTTCATGGTTTTCTAATTTCCAATTTGACGTAAACGGTGTTTCAGGAGTAGGGACCTCTAATTCTTTTAATGAGGTAGGTCACTTTACTTTTAGAGTAATCCGAGCAGATGGTTCTTGGATTGGCTATAGTAATCACACAATAGGGCCTAATCAATCAGCTTCTAATAGTTACTGGGGGCAACCTGCTTTAGATAGACAGGGGCAAGTTATTATAAACAATAGATATTGGCATACACCTTGGTTTAATTCATAAAAACTTTATGTGTCTGAATATTAGTACTTTTGGCTAATGTCTAACCCTTCAAAATAGCAAAAATAAAAGTTGAGTTACATTAGCATTATTCTAAATAACTCAACTTTTATTTTTGGGAAAATATATTATATATCCATGGTGCTTAGTCAATTAAAAATAATAAAATCATACTGACATAAATTTGAACTATTTTAAAATTAACTAGTACCGTGATTCTACAGCAGGTTCTCATATTATTTTTAGATGTCATTGGAGAGTAAAAGGTATGTTGAAAATTTCAAATCTTGACAAAAAATATAAAGAAAAAA
The DNA here is from genome assembly GCF_013277425.1 of Streptococcus sp. 79. NCBI lineage: Bacteria > Bacillati > Bacillota > Bacilli > Lactobacillales > Streptococcaceae > Streptococcus > Streptococcus sp. 79. Next base: position 104,275 of record NZ_VMMW01000003.1, on the reverse strand, counting down.
TAGTTTTGAATTCAGTTACACTCAATATAGAAGACTCAAATAAAATTTATTCTTTAATAGGTGAAAGCGGAACAGGTAAATCAACATTGTTTAATATTTTATTTGGTTTAGATCAGGAGTATGAAGGAGAGTATACTTTATTCAAGCAAAACGCAAAAGAATATAGTTTGGATACATGGGCGCAGTTAAGAGAATCAAAGATAGGATTAGTTTTTCAAGATTATAAACTTTTGGAAGACTTTACTGTTTTTGAAAATTTAAAATTAGCAAGTAATGCACCGGATTCAGATATCGGAAGTATCATGAAAGAATTAGATATTTTTGATTTGAAATCTAAGTTTTGCTTTGAGTTAAGCGGAGGGCAAAAGCAGAGGGTAGCTCTTGCACGTGCAGCCATAAAAAAACCAAAGATTTTACTATTAGATGAACCTACAGGAAACTTAGATACTTCAACCAGCCAATTAGTTTTTAAATATCTACAAAAACTTAGAAATAGAGGGATTCTTATTTTTCTATATCACTCATGATAGAGAGTTGGCTAATTTGGCAGATGTTGTATATGAGATAAAAGATAAAACAATTAAAGAAGTCAGGAGAACAGAGGAAAATATAAAGTTATCTGATAACTTCAACGAAAATACTCGAAAAATTCCCTTTAATTTTACTATAGATTATGTAAAATATAAGTCAATTCGAAATATGAAGAGGCAATTACTTCTAATAGTTCCTATGACTTTAATAATATCTATTTTTATACTAGGCTTTACTGCGTATCGTTCAGCTTCTTTACTTAGTTTTGAGAGTTTTTTTTCTGGAATAAGTGAAAGAGTCATAGTGGCATCTACTCAGCAACTCAATACAGATACAATAAAAGATTATAATGAAAATAATATACAAAGCCCTTATGATGGTAAGAGAATAGGTTTTTCGGATAAAGATAAACAACAAGTTGAATCTATTGATGGAATTGAGAAGGTAATTTTATTTAATCATGGTGTAAAATCTAATTATAACAATGCTTATAATAGTTTAAATTTAAATTTTTCTGAAAAAGATTTTTCTAGTAAAATAAGAAAGTTTAACTATGGCTGGAATAAAATTTCTTCACTTTCATTCAATTTCCAAAAACTCGATGTTCCTAAATACTTTATTTCAGATTATAATTCTGAGAATATAATCCTGTTATCAGGTGACTATCCAAAGGATGACAGTAATGAAGTTTTAGTACCAGATACTTTTATTTTGCAACATTTAAATACTGAAGACTATCAAAAAGTTCTTAGAAAAGAAATTGATTTGGAAACAGCAAATATATACTCTAAGGAAAAAAAGAATGATAAAGTAATAATTAGCGGTGTTTATCAAACATATTATCAAAATAGTTTGAAATCAAATTATCCAATTTACTCATCTTATTTTGAAGAATCTAATCTTGAATATTTTTTAAGTCAAGAATCATATGAGCATCACAAACAAATATTATCGTTGACTCCTGAAACATCAAAGGCTAGTAAAGACATTGTAGATAGTTATGAAAATTATGTAAATGCTGTAGGGACGAGCAAAGATGGATTGTTAATAAAAATAACTGGTGATGTAGAGACTATTTCTAAAAATCTGCAAAAACTATTTCCTAAGTATCGATTAGCTTCCAGATATGATATGAGGTCAGGAACTTTTAGTGATATTTATGGTAGCTTAGTGAGAATATTGATAGTTGGTTCGACTGTAATTTCTCTGGTCATAGGATTAGTAGTTGCATTTTTAAATAAGGGATATATAATCAATAGATCAAAAGAGTTAGCTATTTTATATAGCTTAGGGTATAAGAAAAAGTATATTTTTTCAATAATATTTTTTGACAATATATTAATTTTTCTTTTATCTTTCTTTAGTGCAGTGCTAATAACTACAGGATTAAATTTAGTTTATCTCAGTAAGACTGTGTACTTCTCCTATTTTTCATCGTTATCATCATTATCAAATATGGGATATATTTTTGCACTTGTTATATTGATGATGTTAGTATCGGATATATGGGGGTTGAACACTGTTAAACAAAGGCAACTCCGGAAATTTTTGAATAATCAATTTTAACAATGTTAATCAAGAGTTTATTACATCAAATTTTGTGAACACTCTTTGATTTTAGCTAAAATATCTCATTGTCATGGATATTGGGAGGCTTTAAGATATTAAAAGAGAGGGAATTGAACTCAGTAATATCATTAATTTAATGAGCTAACTATTTGAATAGAAGATATGATTGAAATCATCAAAGCGATTCTCTATCCTATCTTCTATTTTTTTGCATAACAAACAGAGGGGGGCACCCCATTTTTTGAGATTTATGTTACTCTATAGATATAGTTAATTGAAACAAGAGCAGGACAGAAGAGACTCGTAAAAGGTATTGCAACTTGGTAATACCTTTTTGAGGTGCTTTTTGATATGAGCCCATGTTTTCTCAATAGGATTGTACTCAGATGAGTAGGGAGGAAGAGGTAAAAGTTCATGCGCCACCGGCAGACAAGCTGTCACCTTTTGATTTGGTGCGTCCTTTGGCACTACCAGATGGCGTTCTGAGGTGATATAAGGATCTGTTTCTAGCAAATTTACTGTAGTAGAATCTAAAGCTTGGTACAATTCTTGAGCAAAGGTTGATTTACCCGAAGCTCCATGACCGTATATTCCCAGTGTCCTGACTTTCCCCGTCTCGATCTCTGAGACTAGTTGGTCTACTAAGTCTTTTTTCTTCATTCTCTCTTCACCTGTTCATAGCTTTCTTTTCCGTAATTGAGCTTGTCCCAAATCACTACTTGCCCACTTTTGAGCGATTTTTGCACATCGATAACTCGTTGGTTAGACGAACCTCGAAACTGGAGCATATGATTTCTCTTAGTTCGATCATATCGTCCATCGACAAGAATGTCAATCAGTGACAAGAGTTCCAGTTTATCTGGAGTTTCCAACATCATTTCTTCCCAAGTGTAGCCGGTCCAGGACCAGATGTCCTTGTCTGGCAATTCCTTCCGAATCCGCTTAGCAAGTGGCAAGAGAATCCCAGTATTAAGAAAAGGCTCCCCTCCCAGCAAGGTCAAGCCTTGAACATAAGGTTGAGCGAGATCTTCCATGATCTGCTCTTCTAATTCTGCTGTATAGGGAATGCCTGCATTGAAAGACCAAGTCGCAACATTATAGCACCCCTCGCAGTGGAACATACAGCCTGCGACATAGAGGGAGTTGCGCACGCCTTCTCCATCGACAAAGTTAAAGGCCTTGTAATCAATAATCCGCCCTTTACTAAGCTCCTCGCTTTTCCATTCACCAGGTTTTGGTGTATTCCATGTCATGCTGTCTACTCCAAGTCTATCCAATAGCGCTCAGTTCCGTTTCGAACATCCTCCAACTCCCCACCATTAGCTAAGATAACAGCTCGGCTTGCTGGATTTTCTGTGCTACAAGTCACTAAAGCTCGTTTAATATTCTTTTCCTTAGCAACTTGCAAGCCCTGACGGAGAGTTTCCTTAGCATAACCCTTGCCTCTTTCTGATGGACGAATGGAGTAGCCAATGTGGCCAGCATGATTCAGCAAGCCCTCATGTAGTCTCAGCCGTAGATTCAAAAAGCCTAAAGCATGGCCTGATTTATCAAACAATACGAACTGAATTGATGGAACGCGATTTTCCAGCAATCCTATTCCCATTTCTTTTTGCATATTTGTTTCCAACCACTCTTCATACACAAAGTTCTCTGTATCCCAGAATCCTCCGTCATGGGCTGATTGGGTCTGCTCAAACTCTGCCATCATCTCTAAAACTGTTTCTTTATCTGCTAATCTTGGTCTTCGTAGTTCCATCCTTACCTCCCACTAAGAGAAAAGCGAGAGCTGACTCTCACTTTTATTTCTTCTTATTCTTATTTAAAAATTGTTCTCTGAGGTTGAGCAAGCGTTCTTTTTTACCAGCTCCACCTTTAGAGTGTTTCTCGTGATAACGGGTCACTTGTGCGCGTCCCTTATCGTCTAATTGATATTTTCCCATGTTTTCCTTTTCTAATGCTTCAATTCATTGTATTGATTATAAATAGTTTCATACTCATCTGCCATTTTACGGTCAAGCTCTTTAAATACTTTATCATCCGAATATTTTAACTCATGAATATCAAATTTATTATATACTTTGTATTTTTCAAATAATTCTTTTCCTTGATGTGAGTTTTTCATTGCCACTAAATACAATTGAAATGATTCATTATATTCCGCTAATATGTAAAAGTAACGATAATAACCAATTTGCTCCTTTGCTTCAATCGATGTGGCTAAAGGTGCCGAATGAATAATCTTACTTCCATCCTCCTCTCGAATTTCATCTGAAAAATATAAATTAACTTCACCGTTTTGGAGCTCCTCTCTTTTAAAAAGAAGATACGGACGTTTCGAACTACCGCTTTGAATGACATTTCCATTCTTAGATAGCAGTTTTAATTGTTGAACACCATTTAATTCACGAATATTTATATTATAGTTTAACGTCTTATCTACAATCGTAAGCCCTTCAAACCCCATTATTGTAGCTGGAGCATGCAACTTAGGGGGAGTCGTCTCTATATCTGTAATCTCAATTCCATATTCTTTTCTAGCTACATTATTCGCCTCTTTTGAAAGACTATTTGCCTGTTCTGCTATAGTATTAGCCACCTTGCTTAATTGATTCGATTGAGCACTGATGGAAATCCCCATAAAACCAATTACAAACGTCTCTACTACAAACCGATAATTACTTTTTATCCAACATAATACTCTTCTTATCATCTAATTGATATTTTCCCATTTCATTTCTTTCTAATTTGTTACTTGATGGCCAGCTATTTTAATAGTTGAGCCATTCATGTGTTTGACACGCGCAGCGATTTCCTTGTGACGTCCATTAACCATCGGACGCGCTTGAGGATTACCTAAATATCCACAAGTCCGTTTAACAACGTCTACTGTTTTAGGGTCGCTATTGCCACAGTTAGGGCAAGCAAAGCCCCTCTCAGTTGGTTCAAAATCCCCTTCAAAGTCACACTTGTAGCAACGGTCTATTGGAGTATTGATCCCAAGATAGCCCACACGGTCATAGGCATAATCCCAGACAGCTTCCAGAGCCTTAGGATTTTGCTGGAGGACTGGATACTCACAATAATGGATGAAACCACCTGACGCACCTGCTTCTGGATAGACTTTCTCAAAGTCCAATTTTTCAAACGGTGTTGGATTTTTACGAACATCGTAGTGGAAAGAATTAGTGTAGTATTCCTTGTCTGTGATATCAGGAATAGAGCCAAACTTGTCTGTATCTAGTCGGCAGAAACGGTCTGTCAGACTTTCAGATGGTGTTGAGTAGATAGAAAAATGATAGCCATATTGGTCAGACCACTCTTCTACACGGCGTTTCATATCACGAATGATATCCAGCGTGAATTCCTTGGCTTCTGGATTGTGTTCCCAGCTATTTCCAAAGAAGACGGTAGCCACTTCGTACAAACCGATGTAACCCAGCGAAACGGTTGCCCGACGATTCTTAAAGAGCTGGTCAACACTTTCTTCTTTACCTAGACGATGACCAAAAGCACCGTACTGATAAAGGATAGGAGCATTGGCTGGTGTTGCTTCTTTAGTTCGTTCGACACGGTAAACCAGAGCATCTTCAGCGATATTCATCCGCTCATTGAAGATTTCCCAGAACTTATTCATGTCGCCCTCAGACTCAAGGGCAATACGAGGCAGGTTAACCGTCACAACACCCAGATTCATGCGACCTGAATTGACTTCTACACCATTTTCGTCTTTCCATCCTTGGAGGAAAGAACGACAGCCCATAGGTACCTTGAAGGAACCTGTCAAGTCAACAATCTTATCATAGGACAAAACATCCGGATACATCCGCTTGGTTGCACACTCAAGAGCCAACTGCTTAATATCGTAGTTGGGAGTCCCTTCTTCCAAGTTAAGGCCTCTTTTCAGCGTAAAAATCAGTTTAGGGAAGATAGCCGTTCGATGTTCTGAACCAAGGCCCTTGATTCGGATGTTCAAGATAGCTTTTTGAATTTCACGCTCAAAACGACTAGTTCCTAGACCAAAACCTAGCGAAGTAAAAGGTGTTTGCCCATTTGAAGTGAAGAGAGTGTTGATTTCATACTCGAGAGATTGCATGGCATCATAGATGTCCTTTTGCGTTTTCTTCCAAGCGTAATCTTCCCGTTTTTCAGGCAAAACCCATTCTTCCGCATCTTTGAGATGTTTTTGATAGTTCTTCTCTGCATAAGGCGCCAAAACTTCATCGATACGGTCAGCTGAACAGCCACCGTACTGGCTAGAAGCAACGTTGGCGATGATTTGGGAAATCTGAGCTGTTGCAGTCTGGATAGACTTAGGACTTTCCACCTCTGCATTTCCAATCTTAAAACCATTTTCCAACATACCTTTAAAATCAATCAAACAGCAGTTGGTCATAGGTGTATAGGGACTGTAGTCCAAATCGTGATAGTGGATATCCCCTTTTTGGTGGGCATTGGCTACGTGCTTGGGAAGCATTTGCAGTCCGATTGATTTCCCAACAATGCCTGCTGTCAAATCACGCTGGGTATTAAAGACGTCGCTGTCTTTATTGGCATTTTCATTGACAACTGCCTGATCTTTGTTGAGAAGCTTATGGATACTAAAGTTGATATCCGTCGCTTTTGAACGCTCAAAATCCCTTTGTGTCCGATAAGTAATATACTCCTCAGCCAGCGCATATTCTTTGGCTTCAAGCAGTTCATGTTCTACGATATTTTGAATTTCGTAAATCTTAACCCCCTGTGGAAAGCGACTATGAATTTCTGTGACAATTCGCTCGGTCAGAGCATTTAGGCGTTTTTCGACCAAGGGTGTCACATCCATAACCTTGTCAGCCGCCTTGTGGAGAGCCTTGTCAATCTTATCCACATCAAATACAACACGTCTCCCATCTCGTTTCTCGACGAAGAGAGTTGGCAAAATTGTAATTTTTTCTTCTAGTGCAATCATATGCATGCTCTTTTCTAAAATGTTCTTTCTAAAAAGTATTATACCACTCTAAAAAGAAAAATCAATATCTTGTGTTAAAAATCCTAAAATTTTTAAAAATACACAAGATATTGATTTGGTTATTTAATTTTATAGACTTTAAACTCTGAGTAATCAGTCTTTACTTGTTGGTAATTTTCTTTTAAGAGTATCTCCACTTCAGACCAGACTGGCACCTTGTCATTTACCACAATCACCTTAGGTTGTTTTTCTTTCAAGTCATTAAGTAACTTATTCCGATTTTCCTCAGTTGCTGTATAGTGCAACGGGGACAAAATAGCCGATGGCGACAAGCGCTCACTCTTACGATAAAGAGTTGCAGTATCATCCCATGCATAGATAGCATCTTCCGTATTTGTCTCCTCTTTTACCAAATCAGCAAGACGATTACGTTCTTGATAAGGTACCGGATAAAGGACAAACTTCATCAAAAAAGGAACAGTCAAAAGATAGACAAGCCCTAAAACTGGCAGATATAGATTTCCTTTAAAAAAACGACTCCATAGGCTAACTGGCGTTTCTCTTCGTCTTCTTCTAACACTACGCCCCCTCTGTTGACTCTTAATATTGGTTACCAATAAAAGTAGGAAAACAGGGAAGACGACCATCAAATAAGAAGCGTGCAGAGGCTCTTGTGAAAAGAAAAGCAAAATCAAACCTAAAATTGTCACAAGACTTGCAGGAACCGAAATGACGTATAGTTTAGAAGGTTTGGATTGAAAGAGACCTAAAAAGATACAAACCACAAATCCCAAACCAAGGGACAACAAGCCATAAAAAGCCATATTCTCTAAAATTTTAGAAGTGAAATCAAAGCGAATACTGTCAATGGGATAGCGAATACCACTAATGGCATCCCCAAAACTTCCTGTTGCAACACTATAGTAGGCAGTTGGATAAAAGACCAGTGAAAAACCTAAAGTCACTGCAAGAAACTGATAAAATCCATGTGCAAAGCGTCTATGCCCAAGGTTAAAGACCAACAAGCCTAAACTCACTACAGCAATAAACAGGAGCGATGCCAAGGGAGCAAAGAAAAATCCGCCTGCCAAAGCCAGCCCAATCCGTACAAATCCCTTATCATGGCTTGGATTGCTTAGATAAGCCGCAACTAAACTAAAGGCTGCGAATAAGAAAGGAAGCGCTAAAAGAGTCGCATAACCTCCACCAAAAGCAAGACCTGTAACTAGCATGTAAAAAATAGTCACTACTTGTCCAGCTTGGTCTCCTTGCTCTGTCAAGGTGTCTGCCGATCGAAAGAGGAAAAATCCTCCTGCTACCAAGGCTAACCACTCAAAGATGGCAAAGAAAAATCCGCCCTGAGTCACGTAAGTCAGCAAATAATAAAGCAAACCTTGACTTCCATAATAGTCGCTATAAATCTTCCCTGTCTGATGAAGCGCCCAACCTGCATAAAAATCCTGCACTTCCTGTGCACTCATTAAATCGAGTAATAGCGGTACTCCTAGAGTTATCCCCGTTACAAGTGTACTCCATAGTAAAATTTTCACCAAAGGAAGACGACTTGATTCACGATGATGCAATTCTTGTTTGATTTGGTATTCTAGAGGTTCACGATTCTCCTGATGAACTTCTTCTACTCTACCATACACACTCATATCGTTTCTCCTATTCAATTTATCTGTCTTAGTATATCAAAAAGTCCTAGGATTGTCAGCTTGCGATGGCTGTTTGAGTGATTTTTTGCATAAGTTTACAAAGATTTCAATCTCCCGAAAGCGGTGTAAATGTGTCTGTTTAAATGACATGATATAATCCAATTCTTTCTGAGTCAGCATCGTCCCTCCCTATATCTTTCTATTCGTAAAAAGCAAGAAAAAGAGGACTGGTTTGTGTCCTAAGTCCTAGATTTCTTATAAGATTGGGGCGAATAACTGGGCAATTTCTTTTACAAGTTTTTGATACCAGCTCGTTTTGATAGAATGAGGATAGACTTCCTGAGAATCTGCAAATATATTTTGAAAATCTCGGGCTATTTCCATTATAGAAGGAGTTTTATAGAGTAAGACTGCATTTTCATAATGGTGTACCAAGCTCCGGTAGTCGAGATTGATTGTCCCCACCACCGCAAAATCTTCGTCTACCAACATCTGCTTACTATGAATAAAACCTGGACTATACTCATAAATTCGAACACCAGCAGAAAGAAGGTCTGGATAAGCGCCTCTTGTGACTAACTGAATGAACTTCTTATCTGGTATGTAAGGGGTAACAATCCGAACATCGACCCCTCTCATAGCTGCATTTTTGATTGTCTCCGTTAAATCATAGTCTATGATCAAATAAGGTGTCGTAATATAGACCGATTCCGTTGCTTGATTGATCAAACTCTGATAAACCTTTTTCCCTACCTGCGTTCGAAAAATTGGCTTGGGTCCACTTCCGTATGGAATGGTTAAACCGTCACTTGGGATAGAATGATTTTCTAAATGATATTGATCAAAATCACTAATCTCTCCTCGATTGATGTACCAAGTGGTTAAAAACAAGCGTGTCAGGGCTTTTACTGCTAGTCCGTCTAAGCGAATTCCACTATCCTTCCAATAACCAAATCTCTCGACATGGTTAATGTACTCATCGGCTAAGTTAATGCCTCCTGTATAAGCTATCTGACCATCAACAATCAATATTTTTCTATGATCTCTGTTATTATAGGCCACTGTCAAACGAGGAATAACTTTATTGAATTTATGGGCCTCGATGCCCAGCTGACGAAGTCGATGTGCATAATCTCCTGTTAAAGTAGCCATACAGCCGATATCATCATAGAGCAGTTTAACCTCAACTCCTTGAGCGACCTTTTGCTCTAGTATATCTAGTATGCGATTCCACATCAAACCTTCTTCTATAATGTAATATTCCAAGAAAATAAATTTTTCAGCCTTTTTAAGATCTTCTACCATCTTTTTCCACATAGCTTCTCCGTTAGGAAAAAATGTAGAGGCAGTTTGATCATAGACATCGGCATTGGTATCCATACTCAATAAGGACTTGATGACGCCATATGCCGCCTTGTCACTTTCTTTTAATTCCTCTTTTAGTAGCTGGCTATTTGCTTCTTGGAAATGCATGGAGTCTAGCTTCTTCAGTTGTTTGATTTCTTTTTTGGACAATCTCCTCTCACCAAACATCAGATAGAGCAAGGGGCCAAATACTGGCACAAAGGCTACTAATAACCAGGTTACCTTATTCTCAGGAGTCGTATTACGGTTGACTATCGAAATAATTGTGATGATACTCAGTAGAATGAGAACAGTAATCCATAAAATGGGAGCCATGCGTCCTAAATAAAGAAAGAGACCAAAAGCCAGACAAAGTTCAAGTAGCATAATCGAAAGACTAAAGCCATACTTGGACATCAATAATTGAAATTTTCTATATTTCATATCTCCTCCTTGATATTTTGAATGCTAAAAACAAGTAATTGATACTAGTATAACTCAGGTATTCGACAGAAGGCAAGTATTTATGATTATTTTCTACTTGCATAGTCTTATTTAGTTAAAACGATTTGGTCCGATGGGTCTCTAGCCATATCATCTACGATGATTTGATTACCGTTTACAGTGTAAATTTTGACATCATCACCAATAATCATGCGTTGATTTGCTGCATCAAATGTGACCTGTTTGACTTTCTGATCCCCGTCAGATTCGAGCTCAGTCCATGTACCAGTCGTTCCAGTTACCACTAAAGTAATACGGTCTCCGTCATCCTGACCGGTATAAGTCCCATCAATATCAGTCGGTTGAGCCTCAGGTGCATTTTATGAAGAACTTGTTGCTACCTGGTTTGTATTTTCTGTAGACGATGAAGCAGTAGGTTGTGATTGCTGAGTTTGTTGTGTTTGCGCTTGAGCTGCTGGTTGTTGAATCTGTTGAGCTCTTTGTGAACAAGCTACTAAGAGACTAAGACTTGCTAGAGAAGCAAGAGAACGTGTGAATCTTGTTAATTTCATGATGGATTTCCTTTCTGCTACCAATTTAGAGAAATTTTCTCTAACCAGCAATTCCCCTAGTATAACAAGTTCAAAAAAGGTGGTCAATTTATCTGTTCATGCCCCAGCAGGTAGCTCCGTACTTCTGAGATAAAATAGAGAGACCCTGTAATGAATAACAAGTCCTGCGTATCGGCTTTTTCTTCGAAACTGCTGATAAATTCTCGGTAAGAAGAAACTATATCGTAACCTGTTACATCTGTCTCATCCAAAGAACCTTGATAGTCAAAGCCAGTCACCTTGAGTTCCACCTGAGGTAAATTTTCAGTCAGATAACCCAACATCCCTTGATAATCCTTCCGTTTCAAGGCTCCAAATAGGATTTGAGGACGATAGGCTTCCTGCTCTTTTTCTTTGATAAACTCAACCAAGCGAGTCAAGGCAGGGAGGTTATGAGCACCATCCAAGTAAATCTGTGGGCGAATACGCTCCAAACGTCCAGCCCAATGGGTCTTCTCCAAAGCCTGTCTTACAACCTGCTCATAAACAACTTCCTTTCCTTCTCCCATAAAGAGAAGAAATGCTTGCAACGCCAAGGCCGCATTTTCCTGCTGATAAGCTCCTTCTAAGCCTATGTTCAGCTGTGAAAGATTTAGTAAAGAGCTTGAAAAATTACCATTCAGCATTGAAAAATCTTGACCTGCCTGATAAAGATCAACAGCTAAAGAGTCTGCTTTTTTCTGACAGACAAGCCTAGCTTCTGGAGGCAATTTCGCAATCACTGCCTTCTTACCAGCCTTGAAAATACCAGCTTTCTGCTCTGCGATTGCTTCCAGACTATCACCCAAGGTTTCCTGATGGTCAAGCCCAATGGAGGTGATAACAGCAAGCTCTCCAGTTACCACATTGGTCGTGTCAAGTAAGCCGCCAATTCCCACTTCTAGTAAAACCAAATCCACTTCTTGCTCTCTAAAATAAAGAAAAGCAATCAAGGTCAGCAGTTCAAAAAAGGACAACTGATCATGGGTTTGCAGAAGCGTTTTCTCCATCTCCTTGACCTGCTCAGCCAAACGGATAAAGTCTGTGTCTGCTATAGATTGCCCATTAATGCAGATTCGATCATTGATAGAGACGATATGAGGGGAGGTAAAGGTCGCGACTTTTTTGCCATGCCCCATAAATAACTCCCTCATAAAAGCAATGGTAGATCCTTTCCCATTAGTCCCTGTTACATGGATAATAGGATAAGACTTCTCTGGATTCCCTAACAAATCCACCGCTTGCTGTATTCGGCCTAAACCTGATCGAAAATTCAAACCAATCCGACTATAAAGCCATTCTCCTACTTCAAACATACACATCTCCTTGACAAAAGTCTAATCAATTATCTAGCAAAATTCCGTAGATAACAAAAAATGAGGTCAGGATTTTCGTCCCGACCTCTCACCTGGTTAGCTAATCACTAACAACTATGAATATTAACTTGGGCTAAAACATCCACAGGACGTTCCAACTCTTCCCCATTTCTGGGAGTTGGGCTGATACAGTCTCCCAGACTACCTGCGTTTCTAATTTCTAGCGCAGGGCTAAAAACGTCCACAGGACGTTCCAACTCTTCCCCATTTCTGGGAGTTGGGCTGATACAGTCTCCCAGACTACCTGCGTTTCTAATTTCTAGCGCTGGGCTAAAAACGTCCACAGGACGTTTTTACTCCTCCATAAAACTATTGAAGACTTCTTCAATCATGTTCCATTCGTCTTCTGAGTCTTCTGGGATTGGTTGCAATTCGCCTTCTGTTCCATCTTCGTTTTCGATGAATGAGTAAGCTTGGATTTCAACTTGTCCGTCTTCGTCTTCTTCTGCGTTAACTGGTACTAGAAGAACATAGTTTTTACCAAATTCTTCTTTTCCATCAATTGTCAAAAGGATTTCAAACAAGGTTTCATTTCCTTGCTCATCTACTAGTGTGATTAGTTCACGTTCTTCGTGGTCGTGGTTATGATCGTGTGACATATCCTCTCCTTTATATTAAAATTTTCTATCTAAATAATTTTGTAAAATCAGCTGAGCTGCTAACTTATCAATGACTTTCTTGCGCTTATTGCGACTGATATCTGCTTGTTCAATCAACATACGCTCAGCAGCCACTGTTGTCAAGCGTTCATCCTGATAGTCTACTGGTAAACCAAAAAACTCTTCTAGCTTTGCTCCGTAGGCTTGACTAGCTTCTACGCGCGGTCCGCTTGTATTGTTCATGTTTTTAGGCAGGCCCACTACAAATCGTTCCACCTTGTAAGCATCAACCAGCTCCTTAACGCGGTCAAAACCAAATTGGCCTTGCTCCTCATTGATTTGGATGATTTCAAGCCCTTGAGCTGTAAAACCGAGCGGATCGCTAATGGCCACCCCTACCGTTTTTGAACCGACGTCCAATCCCATAATTCTCATAGGTTACAGATCGACTCCTTGTCCTTTAAGGTAGTAGCGAACCAATTCCTCAACGATTTCATCACGCTCATACTTACGGATTTGATTTCGTGCATTATTATAACGAGGAACGTAGGCAGGGTCTCCACTCAATACGTAACCTACGATTTGGTTAATTGGGTTGTAGCCCTTATCGTTCAACGAAGCATAAACATCTGTCAAAGTTTCGCTAATTTCTTTTTTATTGGAATCGTCCAATTTAAAACGTACGGTTTCTTCAGTAAATCCCATTCTAACACCCTCTTTCCTTAGAATAGTACCATTATAGCATAATTCCTTACCTTCTACAATTCAGGCAGTTTATTTATTTGGATTTTCTATTGTTCTGTCGCACCATTTGCCAATCTGTCTGAAATATATTTGCTTGGTTCATTCTTCAAAAGATTTTCTAAGCCAATATTCTTCAAATATTCTAACTGAGAAGCCTTCTTGACATCCAAAACTTGAAAATCAAAACCAGTCGTTGTTTGAAGTTCTGTTGCACTCAATAGTTTTGTTTCAAGCTTAAATCCTGCTAATTTACGAGCTTCTATGATGGAGTCGTCTTTCTCTTCCGCCTCGAGAAGAGCTTTTTGAGTTTCCTCCACTCCATGTTGGTCAATGTAGGTCTTCAGCTCATCTGAGACTGGACGCTTTTGTTGGATAGTTAGACTCAAAAAAATCTTGTCTTTGTAAGTAATGGTTTGGATCTGCTGGCTACCATCATCTGACTTGGGCAAGACCAAAGTCTTGGTTACAACTGTATTCTTCTCAGCATTTTCAATAACTGGCAATGCCGACTGAAGCGTATCTTTTTCTGTTTTTGTAGCTGGTCCAGTTTCTTTTTTCTGTCCGCAACCAACCAGGACAAAAAGGAAAGCTAGACTAACAAGAACTATTTTTTTCATTTCTTTCTTCTTTCTTTTTGAAATTAAAATAGAATAAGACTGGGAATTGCTCCCAGCCTTGATGTTTATAGAGCTGCACGCAAACGTGCTTCTGCATTTTCTACATTACGGACAGAGCGTGGTAGGAAGGCACGAATATCGTCTTCCTTATAGCCAACTTGCAGGCGTTTTTCATCTACAAGGATTGGGCTCTTTAAAATTCTAGGTGTTTCCATAATCAGATTGAGGACTTCGTTAACACTCAAATCTTCAATATCCACTCCAAGGGCTTTGGCATAGCGATTTTTAGATGAGACGATACTGGCTATTCCGTTATCTGTTTTGGTTAGAATATCCAGTAATTCTTCTCGCGTAATTCCTTCTTTACCAAGGTTTTGTTCTTTATAACTTAACTGGTGGGCATTAAGCCAGGTTTTTGCTTTTTTACAGCTAGTACAACTTGAGACTGTATAAATTTTAATCATGTACCTACCCCTTTCGCTACATGTTACTATCAGTTTAGTCTATTATACCATAAAAAACATCCGACTTGCGACCTATTTTTAATTTTTTTTGACTTTTTTCGTCATTTTCGTACTTTTTTCTTGACAAACAACTAAATGACTATCAACTCTTTTGGAGCTAGGGTCAATAATTCACAACCTGTCTCTGTAATCAGGATATCATCCTCGATACGAACGCCATATTTGCCTTCGATATAGATACCTGGTTCATCGGTCAAGGCCATACCTGCCTTAATAGTTTCTGTAGAAGTTTGGCTAAAGTAAGGCTCTTCATGGATATCCAGTCCAATACCGTGTCCGATACCGTGGGTAAAGTAGTCACCATAGCCTGCCTCGATGATAATATCACGAGGAATTTTGTCAAAGTCACGGAAACCTAAGCCAGCCTTAGCCCGTTCAATCAAGGCTTGGTTAGCTTTTAGAACTGTATTGTAAATCTCTGCTTGCTCGTCGCTGACATGCCCCAGATAGATAGTCCGTGTCATATCACTGACATAGTGGTCGTAGAGGCAACCGAAGTCCATGGTAATGGCTTCTCCTAGCTCCACTGGTTTGTGCATAGGATGGGCATGGGGTTTGGAAGAATTGATACCGCTAGCTAGAATTGTGTCAAAAGACAAGCCAGATGCTCCCAACTCACGCATGCGGAAGTCAAGGAAGTTGGCAATCTCAATTTCAGTCTTTCCTGGCTTAATAAAGTCAAGCGCATCGCGAAAAGCTTGGTCTGAGATAGAACAAGCCTTGCGAATAGCTGCAATCTCCGCCTCATCCTTAATCATTCGAAGACCCTCAACAAACTGAGTCTGTGGAAGCAAGTCAATTCCTTCAAAGGTTGCCTGCATACGATGATAATAAGAGACCGAAATCTCATCTTCAAAACCGATTCGAGACAAGCCCATGTCCTTAACAATTCCTGCAATAACAGCTAATTCATCGCGGTCAGCTACAATCTCAAAGCCACTGGTTTCTTGCTTGGCTGCAATGATATAGCGAGAGTCTGTCACCAAGACCTGACGGTCACGGCTGATAAAGACTGTTCCGTTTGAGCCCCAAAAACCAGTCAAATAATAGACGTTTTTAAGGTTATTGATGATGATACCATCTAGTTCTTTTTCTTGCATTTTATCTAGAAATGCTTGTACGCGTTTATTCATGATGTAATTTTCCTTTCAAATACTGTCCTGTGTAGCTGGCTTGGTTAGCCGCTACTTCTTCTGGAGTTCCTGTTGCGATGATGGTTCCACCACCGACACCGCCCTCAGGTCCCAAGTCAATAATATGGTCTGCCGTCTTAATAACATCTAGATTGTGCTCGATAACAAGGACTGTATTGCCATCGTCTACAAAGCGAGCCAAGACTTTAAGCAAGCGAGCGATATCCTCGGTATGAAGCCCTGTCGTCGGCTCATCCAGAATGTAGAAAGATTTTCCTGTCGAGCGTTTGTGGAGTTCACTAGCCAGTTTCATACGCTGGGCCTCTCCCCCAGAAAGGGTGGTAGCTGGTTGCCCTAGCGTTACGTAGCCTAGCCCTACATCCTTGATAGTCTGGAGTTTGCGTTGAATCTTAGGAATGTGTTGGAAGAACTCCACCGCATCATTGACGGTCATGTCCAAGACCTGCGAGATATTCTTTTCCTTGTAGTGAACTTCTAGTGTTTCACTGTTGTAGCGGGTTCCGTGGCAGACTTCACAAGCCACATAAACATCTGGCAAGAAGTGCATCTCAATCTTGATAATCCCGTCACCCGAGCAGGCTTCGCAACGGCCACCCTTGACGTTAAAACTGAAACGTCCCTTCTTGTAGCCACGAATCTTAGCTTCATTTGTCTGAGCAAAAAGGTCACGTATATCGTCAAAAACTCCTGTATAGGTAGCTGGGTTGGACCTCGGCGTTCGTCCGATAGGACTCTGGTCAATATCAATCAAGCGGTCTACATGCTCAATCCCTGTAATCGTTTTGAATTTACCTGGTTTGTCTGAATTACGGTTGAGCTTCTGGGCAATGGCTTTTTTGAGGATGCTGTTAATGAGGGTCGATTTCCCTGAACCTGATACACCAGTCACTGCGATGAATTTTCCTAGTGGGAAGCGAGCTGTGACATTTTGCAGGTTGTTCTCACGCGCTCCTGTCACTTCGATAAAACGACCATTACCAACACGACGCTCTTCTGGTACTGGAATGGCACGTTTGCCTGACAAGTACTGGCCTGTGATAGACTTACTGTTGCGAGCCACCTGTTTGGGCGTACCTGCGGCAACAATCTCCCCACCAAAAACACCGGCACCGGGACCAACGTCAATCAGATAATCAGCCTCACGCATGGTATCTTCGTCATGTTCTACTACTATGAGAGTATTGCCCAAGTCACGCATCTTTTTGAGACTAGCAATCAGACGGTCATTATCCCTCTGGTGGAGACCGATTGACGGCTCATCTAGGATATAGAGGACGCCAGATAGATTGGAACCAATCTGGGTTGCCAAACGAATACGCTGGCTTTCCCCACCTGAAAGGGTTCCTGCTGAACGTGACAGAGTCAGATAATTAAGACCCACGTTATTAAGGAAGGTCAAACGATCCTTGATTTCCTTGAGAATGGGACGAGCAATGATGGCTTCATTTTCAGACAAGGTCAGCTGGCTCACCAAGTCCAAGTGGTCTGCGATAGATAGGTCTGAAATGTCTCCGATATGCGGCCCTTGCTCGCCACCCACACGAACAGACAAGGCCTGGTCATTGAGACGATAGCCGTGACAGGTTCCGCAGGTCAGCTCATTCATGTAGAGACGCATCTGGGTGCGGGTATAATCGCTGTTTGTCTCGTGATAACGACGCTTGATATTATTGATAACTCCCTCAAAAGGAATGTCAATATCGCGCACACCACCAAATTCATTCTCATAGTGGAAATGGAATTCCTTGCCATCTGAGCCGTAGAGAATCAAGTTTTTATCTTCTTCTGACAAGTCCTCAAAAGGCTTATCCATATCCACTCCAAAGGCTGTCATAGCCTGCTCTAGCATGTTGGGATAGTAGTTGGATGAGATAGGATTCCAAGGTGCTAGCGCTCCCTCACGTAAGGTTTTGCTGGCATCTGGCACTACCAAATCAGTATCCACCTCCAACTTGATGCCCAAACCGTCACACTCACTACAAGAGCCAAAAGGAGCATTGAAGGAGAAGAGACGTGGCTCTAACTCTGGAACAGTAAAGCCACAAACTGGGCAGGCATAATGCTCAGAGAAGAGCAACTCCGAATCGTCCATAGTGTCGATAATGACATAGCCTTCTGCGATACGAAGGGCAGCCTCAATGGAATCAAAGAGACGACTACGAATGCCCTCCTTGATGACAATACGGTCAACCACGACATCGATATTGTGTTGCTTGCTCTTGGACAAGTCTGGCACTTCGGTCACATCATAGACTTCCCCATCCACACGGACACGGACATACCCATCTTTCTGAACCTTCTCGATAACACTCTTATGTTGACCTTTTTTCTTGCGGATGACAGGGGCCAAAATCTGCAAGCGCTGGCGTTCAGGTAACTCCAAAACCTTATCAACGATTTGCTCCACCGAAGAAGCCTTGATAGCTCCATGCCCCTTGATACAGTAAGGCGTCCCCACACGTGCGTAGAGAAGACGCAGATAGTCATTGATTTCAGTCGTTGTTCCCACCGTCGAACGAGGGTTTTTGCTAGTCGTTTTCTGGTCGATGGAAATAGCTGGGCTGAGACCATCAATAGCATCTACATCTGGTTTTTCCATATTTCCCAAGAACTGACGAGCGTAGGCGGACAAACTCTCTACATAGCGACGTTGTCCCTCCGCATAGAGGGTATCAAAAGCCAGACTGGACTTCCCTGAACCTGACAAGCCAGTCACGACAACCAACTTGTCTCGCGGAATCTCCACATCAATATTTTTTAAATTATGGGCACGCGCCCCATGAATGACAATTTTATCTTGCATCTTTGTTCTTTCTAGTCCATTATTGCTTACCATTATACCAAAAAAAGTGAGATTCTATTACCCAAAAGGCCGATTTTGTAGTATAATAGTACGGTGTGAAAAAATCTGAAAAATGAGAAAGGATAAGGGATATGAAACAAGTTTTTCTCTCTACAACAACTGAATTTAAAGAGATCGATACGCTTGAACCGGGTACTTGGATCAATCTCGTTAATCCGACTCAAAATGAATCACTCGAAATCGCCAACACCTTCGATATTGATATTGCCGACCTTCGAGCACCGCTCGATGCGGAAGAAATGTCTCGTATTACCATTGAAGACGAGTATACCCTGATTATCGTAGACGTGCCGGTCACGGAGGAAAGAAATAACCGCACCTACTACGTAACCATACCGCTTGGTATTATCATCACTGAGGAAACCATTATCACTACGTGTTTGGAACCACTACCTGTCCTTGATGTCTTTATCAACCGTCGTTTGCGTAATTTCTATACCTTCATGCGTTCGCGTTTTATCTTCCAGATTCTCTATCGCAATGCAGAACTTTACCTAACAGCCCTTCGTTCGATTGACCGTAAGAGTGAACAAATCGAAAGTCAACTGCATCAATCAACTCGTAATGAAGAATTGATTGAGCTCATGGAATTGGAAAAAACTATCGTCTATTTCAAAGCCTCCCTCAAAACAAATGAGCGCGTGATTAAGAAATTGACCAGTTCAACCAGCAATATCAAGAAATACCTTGAGGACGAAGACCTGCTTGAAGACACCCTGATTGAAACCCAACAGGCCATCGAGATGGCAGACATTTATGGAAACGTCTTGCATTCTATGACAGAGACCTTCGCCTCTATCATTTCTAACAACCAGAACAACATCATGAAAACCTTGGCTCTTGTGACCATCGTCATGTCCATCCCAACCATGGTCTTTTCTGCCTACGGGATGAACTTTAAGGATAATGAAATCCCCCTAAACGGAGAGCCAAATGCCTTCTGGTTAATCGTCTTTATCGCCTTTGCTATGAGTGTCTCGCTCACTCTCTATCTCATCCATAAAAAATGGTTCTAAGAGGAGTTCCTATGTCTCAGATTGATCTACAAAAATTAACTAAGAAAAACCAAGAGTTTGTCCACATTGCTACCCAACAATTCATCAAAGATGGGAAAACAGACGCTGAAATCCAGACTATTTTTGAGGAAGTCATTCCCCAAATCCTTGAGGAGCAATCTAAAGGTACAACTGCCCGTTCCCTATACGGCGCACCAACTCATTGGGCTCATAGCTTCACTGTCAAAGAGCAGTACGAAAAAGAGCATCCAAAAGAAAATGATGATCCAAAACTCATGATTATGGACTCAGCTCTTTTCATCACTAGCCTCTTTGCCCTCGTCAGCGCCCTCACAACTTTCTTTGCTGCAGATCAAGCTTTCGGCTATGGATTTGTCACTCTCTTATTAGTTGGACTGGTTGGTGGATTTGCCTTCTACTTGATGTACTACTTTGTTTACCAATATTATGGACCAGACATGGATCGCAGTCAACGCCCGCCTTTCTGGAAATCTGTACTAGTTATCCTAGCTTCTATGTTCCTTTGGTTGCTTGTCTTCTTTGCAACAAGCTTCCTACCAGCTAGCCTTAACCCAGTACTGGCTCCATTGCCATTGGCTATTATCGGAGCAGCCCTCCTAGCCCTTCGCTTCTATCTCAAGAAACGCTTGAATATCCGCAGCGCAAGTGCAGGACCAACACGCTATCAAGAATAAGAAAACGATAAAAGCAACTGCAGGTGCGGTTGCTTTTTCACTTACTTTTTTGATTTTAAAGTATTCTTCTGACATCCACATAGCTCTATCTAATCTTTTGTGATAAAATAGGCTCATACTCAATGAAAATCAAAGAGCAAACTAGGAAGCTAGCTGCAGGTTGCTCAAAGCACAGCTTTGAGGTTGCAAATAAAACTGACGTGGTTTGAAGAGATTTTCGAAGAGTATTAAAAGTATTCTTCTGAAATCCCACATAGCTTTCTCTTATATTTTGTGATAAAATAGGCTCAATCTATTTCTAGGAGGATCAGATATGATTTCTACTATTGGTATTGTTAGTTTATCTAGTGGCATTATCGGAGAGGACTTTGTCAAACACGAAGTAGACTTGGGTATCCAACGTCTCAAGGATCTGGGACTCAATCCTATCTTTTTGCCCCATTCGTTAAAAGGATTAGACTTTATCAAGGACCATCCTGAAGCGCGTGCAGAGGATTTGATTCATGCCTTTTCTGATGATAGCATCGATATGATCCTATGTGCCATCGGTGGAGACGATACATATCGCTTACTACCTTATCTTTTTGAAAATGACCAACTCCAAAAGGTTATCAAACAAAAAATTTTTCTTGGCTTCTCGGATACAACCATGAACCACCTCATGTTGCATAAATTAGGAATCAAGACTTTTTATGGTCAATCCTTTTTAGCAGACATTTGTGAATTAGACAAAGAAATGCTAGCCTATAGCCTTCACTACTTTAAAGAATTGATTGAGACGGGAAGAATTTCAGAAATCCGCCCTAGTGACGTTTGGTATGAGGAACGAACTGATTTTAGTCCCACGGCCCTGGGAACACCTCGTGTCAGTCATACAAATACAGGTTTTGACTTGTTGCAAGGAAGTGCCCAGTTCGAGGGGAAAATCCTCGGTGGTTGCCTCGAATCCCTCTACGATATCTTTGACAACTCTCGATACGCAGATAGCACGGAGCTCTGCCAAAAATACAAACTTTTCCCTGACTTGTCAGACTGGGAAGGGAAAATCCTCTTGCTCGAAACAAGCGAAGAAAAGCCTAAGACAGAAGACTTCAAAAAGATGTTGCTAACTTTAAAGGACACTGGCATATTCGCGGTCATCAATGGACTCTTGGTCGGAAAACCTATGGATGAAACTTTCCATGATGACTATAAAGAGGCACTATTGGATATCATTGACAGCAATATCCCGATTGTCTATAATCTGAATGTCGGCCACGCAACTCCAAGAGCAATTGTACCCTTTGGGGTCCATGCTCATGTAGATGCACAGGAACAAGTCATTCGCTTTGACTATAACAAATAAAGCTGGGAAAAGTTTCTCAGCTTTTTTCTCGGTATCATTACTGGCATTTTCATCACATATTACAGCAAATTGAAACTAGAATAGTACACCTCTACTTCTAAAACATTGTTAGAAATCGATTTGACTGTCCTGATCGATTTGTCCTGTTCTTATTTCATTTCTCTATACTGATAGCTAAAATGATTAAGGAGAGGCTGTTGCTTAACATGTGAACAAGTAGGGGATAGTAGATATTCTCCTTTTCTTTCACAAAAATAATAGAAAGGGCAAGACCAGCACCTAGATAACCGACTGCACCAACCCACTCGGACAAATCCAAGCTGTGCATATGAGTTAAGGCAAAAGCAAATCCGACTATAAAGATACTCAGCCAAGTTGGCAGACTTTTTCTTAAATATCTCAATAGAGTTTGACGAAAAATTAATTCTTCTACCAGAGGTCCAATAACACAAGCAAAAACAGCTATCAGTAGTGGTTGTTCTTGAAAGGCACTTTGAATATTCGACTGGTTTAGACCTTGTCCATCTAGTCCCACAAACTGCTTCAACATCTCTGATACAAATTCAAAGACAACAGTCATCAGAATGAGAAAGAGCCATCCTGTTAAGACGCCCAAGAAGAATTTTCTTTTAGTCTTTCTAATCTCCTTCCATTGTTGGATCAATCTATCCTTAAACAAGAAGGAGCCATATAAAGCTAAAACTACATAAACAAGATAATTTGCAATGACATATGGCATTAAAGAAGCCAGCAATTTAACGCCATCAAACACAAAGAGGACTGTATAGAGAATCGCAAAAATCAGAATTTCCTTATTTTTGTTAGACATCATTTAAGACCTTTCCACTCACAATCATTCTCGTGATCATCAACTAGCCCTGCAGCCTGTAGAAAAGACAATACGGCGACTGGGCCTGTGAACTTGAAGCCTCGTTTTTTGAGATCTTTGGCTAATTTCTCAGATAAGGGTGTTTTAGCTGGGGCTTGGCGATAATCAGGAACATCATTAACAATAGTTTTCCAATCAACAAAGGACCAAAGATAGGCATCAAAAGAGCCATATTCTGCCTGTAACCGTAGAAAGGCTTGGGCGTTAGCGCGTGTAGCAAAAATCTTGGCTCTATTTCGAATGATGGCTGGATTCTCCAGCATGGCTTCCAATTCGGTGTCTGTCATCTCTGCGACCGCTTGAATTTGATAGCCATGAAAGACTTCTCGGAAAGCTTGGCGTTTGTTGAGCACCGTTTCCCAAGACAGGCCTGCCTGATAGGTCTCCATACACAACAACTCAAATAATGCTTGATCATCATGGAGGGGCTGGCCCCACTCCTTATCATGATAGGCGATGTAGAGCGAGTTGGTCATCTTGACCCACGAACAACGTTTTGTCATGCTCTGCTCCTATTTGACCAACATTTTAAGAGCCAACTTGATATAGTTCTCAGCTGTATCTGTCGTTCCTTCAAAGAATTTCTTGATTTTCTTGAGCTCTGTTGCCTTGTAGCCCAGAGCCAACATGGCTTCCATAGCTTCTTCCAATTCTTGGTTTTCAGCACTTGCTTGCACTGCGACCTTGGCAGGAAGGTCATCTCCTGCAACTACTACCTTGCCTTCCAAGTCCAGCACCATCTGCTGGGCTGTTTTCTTGCCAATTTTAGGGAATTTGGTCAAGTAGGTGATGTTCTTAGTTTCAATGGCTTGAACCAAGCCAGCATTGTCATCAGCAGCGATAATAGCAAGAGCTGATACAGGACCAATCCCAGAGACCGAAATCAGACTAAGAAAGAGCTTTTTCTCATCCTCTGAGCGAAATCCATAAAGCAAATGGGCGTCCTCACGAACAACCTGATGCACATAAATCTGAGCCTCCTGATTAACCTGACCTGAATAGGCATAAGGATTGGCCACATGCAGGATATAACCAATACCATTGGTTTCAAGAACAATGTATTTGGCAGTAATTTTGGTAATGATTCCTTTTAAATATGCGTACATAGTGTTCCTTCTCTCTTATTTCGTTTATCTAGTATATCATATTTTCTTTATCCGAGGAGCGAGAATCGATTATCACAAATACAGTATATCAAAAATAATCTGTATTTATCTGTTGACATATTCAAAATTAAGTACTATAATCATCTGTAATTGAATAACTATCTTCAGGGCAGGGTGCAATTCCCTACCGGTGGTATAGCCCACGAGCCGAAAGGCATGATTTGGTGAAATTCCAAAGCCGACAGTATAGTCTGGATGAAAGAAGATAAAAGTATATTTGTGCTTTTTGCGTGCTCTGAAATGATTACTTGTCATTTCAGAGCATTTTTGTTAATCGCATAAGTTTTCTTTTGTATGCCTTGAGTAGTCCCCTATTCAAGGTATATTTTTTTTGGAGGTAGTGAGATGAGCGATTCAAAATATATGAAATTAGCAATAAAACTGGCACAAAAAGGGGCTGGTTACGTCAATCCCAATCCTATGGTCGGCGCAGTTATTGTAAAAGATAATCACATCATCGGACAAGGTTATCATGAGTTTTTTGGTGGCCCACATGCTGAGAGAAATGCTCTTAAAAACTGTAGAGAATCCCCTGTCGGAGCGACGCTTTATGTAACACTTGAACCCTGTTGTCACTTCGGGAAAACACCTCCCTGTATAGATGCTATAATCGATAGTGGTATTACAAGAGTAGTCATTGGAAGCCTAGACTGTAATCCTATTGTATCTGGAGAAGGAGTAAAGATACTTGAGGAAAATAATCTTCAAGTTACTGTTGGAATTTTAGAAAATGAGTGTCTTAACTTAATAAAAAGTTTTAGAAAGTATATTACCCAGCATGTACCCTATGTTTTTATGAAATATGCAATGACAATGGATGGAAAAATAGCCACTAAAACAAATCAATCCAAATGGATTACTGAAGAAGAGGCAAGAAAGCATGTGCATCAGTTACGACACCATGTTAGTGCAATTATGGTGGGAGTCAATACTGTTATTCAAGACGATCCTTTGCTGACATGTAGATTGGAGGAAGGGAAAAATCCTATCCGTATCATATGCGATACACATTTACGAACTCCTCTTACCTCTAAAATCGTAAAAACAGCAAATGATATTAAAACTTACATTGCCACTTCCTCTGAAGACAAAAATAAAATGAAGCTATATCAAAATCATGGCTGTGAAATACTTTCCATAAAGAAAAAAGGCAATCATATAGACTTATCGAGTTTAATGCAACATCTAGGAAACATGCAGATTGATAGCCTAGTTCTAGAAGGGGGCAGTCTAATGAATTGGAGTGCTTTGGAACAACAAATTGTTGATGAGCTGAAAATATATATTGCACCAAAAATTTTTGGAGGCAGTGCCAAGTTTCCTGTCGGAGGTGAAGGCATTTCTTTGCCAAATGACGCTATTAGATTGAAACCTTATGCTTTTTCTCAAATAGGAAATGACTATCTCATAGAAAGTGAAGTGATTTATCCATGTTCACAGGAATAATTGAAGAAATCGGAAAAGTTGAAAGAATACAGAAAGACTCTCGTAATTGTAAACTATCAATTAAAGCCTCAAAAATATTAACGGATATCCATTTAGGCGATAGTATAGCAGTAAATGGTATCTGTCTTACAGTTACTCATTTCAATCATCAATCCTTTACAGTTGATGTAATGAATGAAACATGGAGTCGAACAGCTCTTACTCTATTAAAACATGGAAGTGAGGTGAATCTAGAAAGAGCCTTATCTGTCAACGGTCGACTTGGGGGTCACGTCGTTACAGGACACATTGATGGTACAGGAAAAATCTCGTCAATAAAAAAAGATAATAATGCTGTATGGTATCAAATCAACACACAAAAAGAAATTTTAGATTTAATAGTTGAAAAAGGATCTATTACAATTGACGGCATTAGTCTGACTGTCGCTAAAGTCTCCAAAGTAAACTTTTCAGTATCTGTTATCCCTCATACCTTGGAACAAACCATTCTTAAGAGTAAACAAGTCGGGAGTACAGTAAATCTTGAAAATGATATCTTAGGTAAATATGTGCAAAAACTGATGGATAACTCTCCAAAATCAGAAATATCTAAGGAACTATTATATCAAAATGGATTTTAGCAGAAAGGATAATCAGTCAATGGAATATCGAAAAATACAAGAAGCATTAGAAGCATTGCAGAAGGGACGACTTGTTCTTGTTATAGACGACAAGGATAGAGAAAATGAAGGAGACTTAATTTGTTCTGCACAAGCAGCTACAACAGAAAATGTTAATTTTATGGCTACTTATGCCAAAGGATTAATTTGTATGCCTATGAGCGAAAGTTTAGCTAATCAATTAATGCTTTCACCTATGGTTGAAAACAATACAGATAATCATAAGACTGCTTTTACAGTTTCAATTGATTATAAAGAAACGACCACAGGTATTTCTGCCGAGGAAAGAGGACTGACCGCACGTATGTGTGTAGCTGAAGATATAACACCCTCTGATTTTCGCAGGCCAGGACACATGTTTCCTTTAATTGCAAAAAAAGGTGGTGTCCTAGAAAGAAATGGACACACAGAAGCAACTGTTGATTTATTAAAATTAGCTGGACTAAAAGAGTGTGGCCTATGTTGTGAAATAATGAATCATGATGGCAAAATGATGAGAACAGATGATTTAATTCAGTTCTCGAAGAAACACAACATTCCACTAATTACCATCAAAGAATTACAAGAATATAGAAAAGTATATGATCAGCTGGTAGAACGAGTTTCAACTGTCAATATGCCTACTAGATACGGTAATTTCAAAGCAATTAGCTATATAGATAAACTAAATGGGGAACATCATCTTGCTCTTATTATGGGAAACATAGAGGATGAAGCCAATGTATTATGTCGGGTCCACTCCGAATGTTTAACAGGAGATGTTTTAGGCTCTTTACGTTGCGATTGTGGACAGCAATTCGATAAAGCTATGAAAATGATTGTTGAGAATGGTTCGGGTGTCTTACTTTACTTGCGACAGGAGGGACGAGGAATTGGACTTATCAATAAATTAAAAGCCTATCATTTACAAGATCAAGGCATGGATACTCTTGATGCCAATCTTGCATTAGGCTTTGAAGGTGATTTAAGAGAATATCATATTGGAGCACAAATGCTTAAAGATCTGGGACTTCAGTCACTTCATTTACTGACAAATAATCCTGACAAGGTTGAACAGTTAGAAAAATATGGAATTACCATTTCCAGTAGAATATCAATCGAAATAGAAGCCAATCCTTACGATAGTTTTTATTTAGAAACAAAGAAAAATCGAATGGGTCACATTTTAAATATGGAGGAAAAATAAATGAACACTTATGAAGGTAATTTAGTAGCGAACGATATTAAAATCGGTATTGTTGTAGCGAGATTTAATGAATTTATAACTTCAAAATTATTATCTGGAGCACTAGATAATCTCAAAAGAGAGAATGTAAACGAGAAAGATATCGAGGTAGCCTGGGTTCCAGGAGCTTTTGAAATACCTCTGATTGCATCAAAAATGGCAAAAAGTAAAAAATATGATGCAATTATCTGCTTGGGAGCTGTCATTAGAGGGAGTACAAGTCATTATGATTATGTATGTAGTGAGGTATCTAAGGGAATCGCCCAAATCAGTTTAAATAGCGAAATCCCAGTTATGTTTGGTGTGCTAACGACAGATACAATTGAACAAGCCATAGAACGAGCTGGTACTAAAGCAGGAAATAAGGGTTCTGAGTGTGCACAAGGAGCTATTGAAATGGTCAACCTAATTCGTACATTAGACGCATAGAACAGACTCTACTTTTAGACGAATAAAAAAACTTGGCAAAATCGCAATTTAATACTCTGTGAAAATCATAGAGCAAACTAGGAAACCAGTCGCAGAGTGGTAAAACACAACTTCGATGTTACAGACAAAACTGGCAAAATTAGCTCAAAACACTGTTTTGAGATTACTGATAAAACTGACGTCGTTTAAAAAGAGTTTCGAAAAGAATTAGGAAAAAATGAAGTAACTATTTCCATGATAAAACGCATAAAATCAAGGTTTTTGAACACCTGATTTTATGCGTTTTTCTGATTTTGAAAATTTTTCCCAGACTTTTTTATACTTTTAATATTTCCCCAACTCACGGAGACTGGTGTGATTTTCCTGAATACGTCGGAACATCTTTTCCATATCCGACTTGGTAAAATGCACCAAGACAGGACGTCCGTGAGGACAGTTATAGGGATTGTCACATTGAGAAAGCTGATAGAGGAGTTGTCTAGCTGAATGATCATCAATACGATGATTGGCCTTGATAGATCGCTTGCAAGACATCATGATAGCCAGCTCTGCTCGGTATTTCTTGATAGAAACTTCCTTGGTCAAAAGGAGCATGTCGCACATCTCATAGATGCCTGATTCAATCTCTTCTTCTGCCATCCAAATAGGATGTTCACGTAGAATAAATTGATTTTCTCCGTACTCTGCTAGAAAGACGCCCACTTCCTCTAAGAGAGGCATTCTTTCCTTGAGACGCAGGGCATCATCCGCAGGAAATTCAAAGATATAGGGCACTAGGAGTTGCTGCTGGCTCTGGTCAACATTGCCAATGCTTTCACGGTACTCCTCGTACTTGACCCGTTCCTGAGCAGCGTGCTGATCTATGATGTAAAGTCCATCTCGCCCTTGGGCAAAGAGATAAGTCCCGTGCATTTGTCCGAAAAACTCCAACTCTGGGAAGCTGGATGCTTCTTCTCGCTCCAGTTTGTCATAAGCCTTATCGATGCTAGCAAGATCTAACTCTGGATGGTCTAGCTGGTCGTAGTTAGCAGGTTTTCTCTCTGCAAAATGCAGTTTTGCTGGCTTGGTCAATCGGTCCAAGGTTTCCTTGGCAAACAGGGTCAAATCCTGCCCTTCATCAGTCAATTCTACCTGATAATCAGCCACCTCAGCTTGACTAGGTATTGTCGGCTCAGTTTTCTCATAGTAGAGCGTATTTTCTTTGAGTGGGAGAATAGTTTGCTCCACCTTCTCACGATTACGCACGGTCGATTTGGCAAGATTTTCCAAGGCATCTGGAATCAAGGTTTGTTCCTTGAGACTATTTGCAATAGCTTCTGAGACCAACGTCATCAGTTCTTTTTCCTTGGAAATCCGCACCTCTTGCTTGGTTGGATGCACATTGACATCCGCTAGATAAGGGTCGATATGGATGTGAATGACAGCCAGTGGAAAACGTCCAACCATAAGCTTGCTTCCGAAACCATCCAAAATAGCACGATTGAGCAGGAAGTTCTTGATATAACGACCATTGATGAAGAGGCTGATATAATTGCGGTTAGCCCGAGTCAACTCAGGCAAGGACACAAAACCTGAAATTTCGAAATCTAGGTCAGAGTTCTCAATTTCAATCATCTTCTTGGCACTGACCAAACCGTAAATCCCTGCGATTGCTTGGCGCAATTGACCAGTCCCTGCTGTCCGCGTCATTTCCTTGCCATCACTGATCAAACTAAAAGAAATCTCAGGATGGGCCAAACCCAGACGGTTGACAATATCAATGATATGAGACAGCTCCGCTTGCTGACTCTTCATATACTTGAGGCGGGCAGGCGTGTTGAAGAAGAGATCCTCTACACAAACCTTGGTTCCCACAGGACTAGTCGCTGGGATGACTTCCTCAACTTCACCCCCACGCGCGACTAACTTGGTTCCGTGACTTGCGCCCTCAACTGCTGTCAAAAGAGTTAAAACGCTGACGGATGCGATAGAAGGCAGAGCTTCACCACGAAAACCAAGCGTCCGAATCCGAAAAAGATCTGCTTGATTTTTTATCTTACTGGTCGCATGGCGACGCAGGGCTAATTCTACTTCATCGTGGGCAATTCCATGACCATTATCTGTGATTTGGATTTTCTTGAGACCAGCTTCCTCAATCTCAATGATAATCTGACTAGAGCCCGCGTCAATGGCATTTTCTACCAACTCTTTGACCACACTGGCAGGACGTTCAATGACCTCCCCAGCTGCAATCTGGTTTGCCAACACCTCTGGTAATTCAATAATATGAGACATCTTTCAGCCCCTTTCCGTATCTATTTTCCTAGAAATTGATTAGTGCTATTATACCATATTTCAGAAAGAACAGAAAAGCTCCACCACATAGGAACCAAATCCCTCCACATAGACAAAGTACCTTGCCAGAGGGAGTAAAATAGTGGTATACTCAATAAAAATCAAAGAGCAAACTAGAAAGCTAGGCGAGGGGAGAAAGTCTTTGAGCGGACTTCAATTGTTGCAGGACAAGTAGACGGAGAGTTTATAGCTCCCATGATTTACAAGGAGAGCATGACGAGTAACTTCTTTGTGGAATGGTTCAAAACGCAATTCCTGCCTGCTTTAAAGACATCTCATGTCATTATCATGGACAATGCTAGTTTTCATCCCAAGAACATTTTGGATGAACTTTGCATTCAAGATAAACACTTTTTCTTACCTCTACCACCTTATTCACTGGATTTGAATCCTATTGAGCAAGCTTGGGCTATCTTGAAAAAGAAAGTAACAGATTTATTAAGGGAAGTCCCAACTATTTTTGAATGTTTGGAACGCTTTTTAAAACTAAATGACTATATATACTTACTCCACTTTTTTATACAAAAAGAAAAATCGCTAGTCCTAAGAATAGCGATTTAATCACGTTTTTAAGCTACTAATGTAGTTACTCTATTATTTAAGATTGCTTGTCACGACACCATATTTTTCAGAAAGT
Organism: Streptococcus sp. 79; assembly: GCF_013277425.1. Classification (NCBI taxonomy): domain Bacteria; kingdom Bacillati; phylum Bacillota; class Bacilli; order Lactobacillales; family Streptococcaceae; genus Streptococcus; species Streptococcus sp. 79. The sequence goes on along the minus strand of NZ_VMMW01000003.1, from coordinate 73,470 downwards.
TGTGCCCAAGTAGCACCTTGTTTTCTCAATTCATAGATATGAACTTTATCTTCGTAATTGAGTTTCATCAAAAAACACCCCAAAAGTTAGAGTTTTCCTGTCTAACTTTTGGGGTGCGGTTCACCTATATGAGCCAACTTTCTTATTGTCAATATTTTTGAAAAAAACAATTTTAAATTAGATGATTTTTCTTTACAAAATAAATAAGAAATCAATATAAATTCCAAAGTTCCCAAAGAAATAACTAACAGATTAGCAAAAAAATAATCCCAATTACTATTCATAAAGTCCTCTATGGTTTGTGTTAGAACAAATAAAAATGATGGAAAACCTATCAAAACTACGATCGCAATTTCTATAAAGATACCAATAATCATTAAAATAGAGTAAATACTTGCAATAATATTTTTCGATTTTCTTTTAGTAAAAAAGTTCTTTAACACCATTCTAGACTCATTCATAAGATTTCTTGAATTTGATAAATCTGAAATCAAATAATATAAATCTGTTTTTAGATAGAACTTAAACTCAAACAATATACCAACAATGAGCAGAAACTCTGCAATTCTAGTAATACTAAATAAAAGTCCATTCTTTAGAATAATTGAACATAAACACAATAATGATAAAATAAATAAGTCACATATTATACCCGATAAGTATACAATAATTCTTTTTGTCTTTCCTAAAATCCAAATATTATCAATTTTAGTTTGGAACACAAAATAAAATAATCGCCGACCAATTCCAACATGACCTAATTCACCACTCAATAGTCTAATTGCCATAAAATGACTAAATTCATGCAAAAATACTAAAATAAAATCCAGAATTGTTATAGTAAACGTAATTAATAATAACGACCTAGAAAAAAATATTTGCTTATAATTCAAATTAAATAAGTCGGAATGTTTAGCAATAATAAAAGAGTAAATAGTAATTAAATAGATAAGTAATGCAATAAAAAATTTTTTGGTAAAAATCTTTTTTAATATATCTTGAGTAATCAATGGAAAACTAATCCCATCAATATTAATAGTTTCTGACTCAAATTTTTTACCATCAGCATACTCTATAAAATTGAGTTCAATTAAATTTCGAATAAACTCATCTATATCTTCTACTTCATAATTATCATATTCATCTAAAATGATTTTCTGGTGATAAATATCATTAATAATACCGATAGTATCATAAGGTATTTCTATATATTTATTTATAGAAGTTCTACCAATAATGATTGTTTCTTTTGATTCCTGACGTAGAAAAAAATCAGAAAAAAACTCAATATTTCGATAAGTATTCTTCATAGTACAATACCTCAATTAACCCTGACCAATCTAAGATGCATCCTACAAAATCAACAATATCTAGCCCGGGCATTTCATATGTATCAGGAGTATTGACAGAAGAAGTTGCATCTTCTATATAAGTAACTTTAAATCCTCTATCATTGAATATAATTGCACTAAACAGACAACAATATTCGGCATTAAATCCACATATTACTACTTCATCAACGTTATTTTTCTTCAATATCTCTAATAAATCAGTTTGGATAAAAATATTCGGTGTACTCTTTTCTATAATATAGTCTGATTTAGATTCCACAAAACTTTCTAAGTCAGACTTAGATTTATCACTAAAATAGATAATAGAAGTTGGTTCATAATCAATATGTTTTGTCGAAATAATAATACCCTTCTTTTCTTTTATGTAATCTAGCAATGATTTTATATTAGACAATTCTTTATCAAACTGTTTTCCCGAAATCATTCCCTTTTGACAATCTAAAATAATAAGTGCCTTCATAATGTCTCCAACAATCTAATTGCTCTGGTTAATATTTTTTTTACATTCTTCAAAGACGAGTTATTTCTATCTAATAGGGGATTAAACTCTACAACATCTAATCCAATAATATTTATCTTATCAAATAAATCAAGAAAAGAAATTAATTCATCTATCTCAAAACCTTCTGGAATTTGATATGCCGTTCCAGGATTATTCATAGGTTCTAGTATATCTACATCTATTGAGAGATAGAATTTTTTATTTCTATTCTTGTTTATCATATCGTTAAGTTGATTAAAATCAGTTATAAATAAATCATCTCTTGTTTCATAAAATGGTAATCTAGGTTCTCTAACTCCAATATGCCATATCGAAACGTTTTCCTTTTCTCTAATTTTTTCAACATAATTATGATGATTAATAGGAAGAAATTCACTAGTTCCAGCACAGTCAAAATGAGCATCAAATTTAACATAAATAATTTCATCTTTATTTCTTTGAGTTAATCCTTCCAAAATCGAATAGGATACTGAATGGTCACCACCAAAACCAAGAATTTTTTTATTTTCTACTTTACTAAGATTGTTTATTACTCTTTCATGAAACGCATTATATCCTTCTCCAGGAATATAAAGAATATTCCCAAAATCTTCAACATACCTTCCGAATTGACTTGAATAAGTAAAAGAGCAAGACTGGAAATAAAAATCATTACTAGTTGATGAAAAACCAGAGTAGTATCTTCTAATATAATTCGGCGCCTCCTTAGAACCTGTAGATCCAGTAGATCCTGAATCATATGGAAGACCCACAAATAAAATTCTTTTATCATAGTCATTCATATCACTATCAAAAATAGAATTTCCAAGCTCTCTATTTAAAATAATCGAATTTTTATTATTACTAAGTAAATTTAAATCTAACATCATCTTCTTTACTTGAGCTAATTCACATTCTGAAATTTCAAACTTTCCAAAAATTTCGGACTCTTCTTCGTTGATCAAAGAACATATAACATCATAGGTCAATTTATTTATATTAGCCTTTTGTCCTGTTTGCAAATTAATCAACTCTATTAAATCACTGTCAATCAATTTTACTGAAATGGATTCTTTCTTGATGTCCATAAGCTAGCTCCTTTTTTAAAAAGAGTTCGGGACATCGTCACCAAACTCTAAAACGATTAGTATCAAACTAACGAATCAAAAATAATCGAACCTTTTTTACCAATTTATAAAACTATCGTTCTAAATTAATAATGACACTAATCATAAAATAGATAAAAGCTCGATTATGTCCCAAAAAGCAAAGTTCTAAACTTCACTATGATTCTGGATTAATAGTATTACGACCGCCACGCTTTGTGAGCTCGACAGTGTCCAACACTTTAATCTCAATTTTCTTAGGCTTTTTATTATCTGCCATGAGACTTTTCCTCCTAATTAATTAGTAGTATTGATTAACGTCCCTCTCCAGGGACATGATGACAACAAAAACAATCTTGATTAGTTTCTATACTTTCATATGAAATATCGTAATCTCTATAATCAATTGTCAGGATTTTATTTAGGACCCTAGGTTTTTCTATATCAGTAATAAATCGGATAAAATCAAATATCATGAATGATGTGATACAAGAAGATGTTGCAGCCAAACAGTTATTTTGTGTTGCATACCCATTTTTTAAAACTTCATTATACTTCACAAATCCCTCTGATGATTTCATCTTCAAATTAAGTTCCCTACAATTAAAACAACTTGATTCCCCTGGAATAATCGTTTGAAAATATGAAGACGCTTCACTATTGCCACCATACAACCAAGCCACTCCAGTTTTAAAACAGGCTTCGTTAATCCATTTATAAATCCAAATAGAAGGTTGATCGGCAGCACAAAATACAAAATCAATTTCATGATCGTTTATTAATTTTTCCACATCAGCTGGAGATGTAACTTTTAGCTGATAGGTAATAAATTTGATACTACTATCAAATTCAGAAATCTTATTTGTGGCACATTCTGATTTGAGCTTACCAATATCAGACTCATTATAAAGAATTTGCCTATTTAAATTAGATAAATCAACACTATCAAAGTCAACTCCAATTATAGTACCTACCCCTAGTGCTGATAAATTCATTACCAAAGATGAACCAACACCTCCTAGACCAATTACTAACACATTCGAATCAATTATCTTTTTCATGTAATCTATTTTGTGATTACCAGACGCATCAAAATTAGATAAAAAATTCATAGTTCTACTATGTCTTTCAATTTGGTTAGGAGTTAGTTCACTATTCAAAGTTAGTTCAAAATCTTCTAAAACGACAGGATAGTTTTCTAACTCGCTTAAAATTTCTGACACTTCTCTAATAGTGATAGTTGGGAAATCAACAGAAAGTAAATCGGCAATGTCTTCCTCGCTATGAAAACCATCACAAAGTTTCAATATATTATACACTAGATGGTCATCATCTGATATTTCTAATGCAAATCCAGGAGTAGAACCTATTGATAATTTATTTTCATACGGAATTAGAGCTAACTGCTTTTTGAAATATGGTTTTCTCATTTTTTATTTTCCAATCTTTCAAATTTTATTTCGGCATAATATTAGCTGGACCTGGATCAATCCCTCTAGCTATCTTATGAACTTGAAGTGTTCTCGCAATCCCTAACAGAATTAATCCAATAACTAATACAGCAACTATTTTCTTAAACAAACTTCTCATATACCTCTCCTTTTTTCTTGCATTTATTTTATCACTTCAAAATTAGCTCGTCAAGTATTTTTATAATGTTTTTTTATTTTTTTTTGTTTGATACTTTTTTGTATCTAAACTAAGTTTGAAAAACGATGCTCACTTGAACACCGTATTCATTATTCTGTTATATCTGCAATGTAATGCTCAACTTTCAAAGCCATTGACATGTTTTCCTCTAATTTGTAAAGGAAATGAGCTGTCTCAAAATATTCTTTCACTGAACTTTTAGAAGAGAAATTTTCACTTACGTTTCCCATCAATAAGTACAAATCAGCCAAAAGATAATTCGTTCTGTAAGCCTTACATTGTTTTATAGTAGCTGTAATTTTAGTAATAGCTTCTTCAATATTTTTCTGTAACCATAGATAACGACAAACGTTGTAGTTAAACTTAATAGATAGCTCTAACTCTTCGATTGTACTCAAATTGAGTTGATTTACTCGATACTCTAGTTTTTCACGAATTTTATTGAAACGACCTAAATCTCCAATATCATAGTAAAAATTGAATAGGGTGTTTGAAACTTGGAGATAGCTCAAATCAGATACACTTAACTGTGATAATACCCCCTCTAATCGTACAATCGCATCTTCTTTCTGTCCGTAAAAATAAAAATCTATCAGAGATTTTATCCATTCCATGTAGATTTTATCTGCTAAAGATAAGCGATGTGACTTTACATTTTCTAATTCATATATATATTTTAATGATTCATAATTGCGATTTGTGATAAAGGTCTGTACTAATTTCTTAAACTCTGATAACTCCTCAACTTTCTCTACAACCTGCTCATCAAAAAAATAATCCATACTGACTTTTAACTTCTTAGCAAGGGCATTCAGGAAATCCGCTCCAGGGGTAAACTCTCCGCTCTCTAATCGACTGATTTGCCCCTGTTTACAGATACCTTCAGCTAGTTCTCGCTGAGACATTTTTAATTCTTTCCGTCTATTTTTTAATCTTGTTGCTAATAGTGTGCCCACGTTTGCATTTTCCTCTTCTATTTGATTTCAGTTTTAATTGTAACATGATTAAATCTAAAATTCAAATCAATGATTTGAAAGATACAAATTGTAGATAAAATCTATTTTGTAATTCATCGTCAACTTATTTACTTTCCATTTCTTCATTCAAACGCTTTATAAACTTATTCAGCTTCAACGCCACTTTTCATACCTATCACTTTCTAATTCCAACTGTTCCCCTAGTTCTTTCAGCCCCTTTCCGTATCTATTTTCCTAGAAATTGATTAGTGCTATTATACCATATTTCAGAAAGAACAGAAAAGCTCCACCACATAGGAGCCCAATCCCTCCACATAGACAAGGTTCCTTGCCATGGGCTATAAAATAGTGTTTAATAAGGATATACAGGAAGTGATCACAACCTTGTATAACTGAAAAGGAGAGAAAACTATGAAAGTAGAACTACAGATTAGTGAGACTTACGAGGAGGAAAAGCTGATTGTCCAAGCACCTCAAGAAACCGAAAAAGTCCAGAAAGTCATCGAGTTCGCAGAAAATCTGGATCGAACAGAAAAAATCAAAGGAAAGATTGATAATCAGGTCTATCTCGTTAAGATTGGTAAGATACAACGCTTCTATATCGAGAATCGGAAGGTTCTAGCAGAAACCGCGAGTCAGACCTACACCATTGACTTACGACTCTATCAGGTCCTTGAAATTCTGCCAACCAATTTTATCCAAATTTCCCAATCAGAAATCATCAATATCGATTTCATCTCTCATCTCAAGCTCACCCCCAACGGCCTAGTAGAAATTTTCTTGAAAAACGAAAGCTTCACCTACTCTTCACGCCGTTATCTAAAAACCATCAAGGAGAAATTAGAACTATGAAAAAACAAGTATTTCACGACGCAGCCGCCGGTGTTCTTATCGGCCTCATCCTCTCTATCCTCTTTTCACTCATTTATGCACCAAATACCTACGCACCGCTCAATCCCTACTCTCTCATCGGCCAAGTGATGACTCAACATCAGGTTCACGGTGCCCTGGTCTTGCTCTACTGTACTCTTATCTGGGCAGCCATCGGTATTCTCTTCAACTTTGGTAAACGATTATTCAGCCGTGACTGGAGCATGCTTCGTGCGACGCTTTCCCATTTCTTCCTCATGCTGGCTGGCTTTATCCCACTGGCAACTCTGGCAGGTTGGTTCCCTTTCCACTGGTTCTTCTATCTCCAGCTCATTATCGAGTTTGCGATTGTCTACCTCATCATCTGGGCTATTCTTTATAAAAGAGAGGCTAAAAAAGTAGACCACATCAATCAACTCTTGGAGCATAGAAAGTAAGGATCTCATAATAAGCAAATCCGAGAAAGAAACTTCTCGGTTTTTCTTTACCTTGCTATCATAACAGTTATTTTCAGATCTTCTTTGTGAATTTTCTGTAATTTTCTATCTTTTTTCAAAATATTCTTGCATTTTCCCAAAGTTTTTTGTAGAATATAGATTACATATCCAGATTATTCTGAAAATTCAAAAAGGAGCATCTATCATGTCACAAGCTATTTCCTTAAATCAATCAACCTGGGCAAGCAAGCTAAAAGCAATGGGACCTGGAATCCTAATGGCAACTGCCGCTGTTGGAGGTTCCCACATTGTATCCTCAACTCAAGCTGGCGGTTCTTACGGTTGGTCTCTACTTCTCTTGGTCATCTTAGCCAATGTCTTTAAATATCCATTTTTCCGTTTTGGTGCTGAATACACAGCTGATACTGGAAAGACTTTGGTTGAAGGTTATGCCGAAAAAGGAAAACTCTATCTCTGGATTTTCTTTATCCTCAATGTCTTTTCGGCTATGGTCAACACGGCTGGTGTTGCCATTCTGTGCTCAGCTATCATCGCCAGTGCCTTCCCAATGATTGGACTTAGCATTACTCAGTGGTCCCTCATTCTCGTTGCAATCATTTGGGCTATGCTACTCTTTGGAGGCTACAAACTTTTAGACGGCATGGTCAAATGGATTATGTCTGCCTTAACCATTGCAACTGTTCTTGCAGTTATCATCGCAGCGGTCAAGCATCCAGAATACAGTTCTGATTTTGTCGAGAAGACACCTTGGCAAATGGCAGCTCTGCCCTTCATCGTCTCCCTCCTAGGATGGATGCCGGCTCCTATTGAAATTTCAGCTATCAATTCGCTTTGGTCAGCTGAAAAGAGAAAGACCGTCAACTTTAACACAGAAGATGCTCTGTTTGACTTTAACACTGGTTATATTGGAACAGCTATCCTAGCCGTCTTCTTTGTAGCACTGGGAGCACTGATTCAGTATCCTACAGGGCAGGCGGTTGAAGCTGCTTCAGTCAAATACATCTCTCAATTCGTGGGCATGTATGCCTCTGTTCTTGGCGAATGGTCCCGTTACTTGATTACTTTTATTGCCTTCCTCTGTATCTTTGGAACAGTTATCACTGTTATCGATGGCTATTCTCGCGTTAATCAGGAATCTCTCCGACTGCTAATCAGTCAAAAAGAGGACAATCGTAAATCTTTGAACATCTGGATGACCATCACTGCTATCATCGGTATCATCATTATCAAGTTCTTCGCTGGTCAGGTTTCAACCATGCTCCGCTTTGCCATGATTGGCTCTTTCCTGACAACACCTTTCTTTGCTCTTTTGAATTACGCCTTGGTAACACGTGAAAACAAAAATCTTCCTTCTTGGCTCAAACACCTTGCCATTGCGGGATTGATTTTCCTCTTTGGCTTCGCCATCTTCTTTATCTACGCACTCGCAATCGGAAAAGCAGGATAATCGACAAAGCGCGAGATGAAGATAAGGTTTCATTTCAAGAGAAAATTCAGCAAATATTTCTATGATAAAAAGCATAAGAACAAGGTTTCGAAGACCTGAACTTATGCTTTTTTGCGTTCTCAAAGACTGTTTATACTCAAAAAACAGTTGAAAAATCCCAAACGCCTCTTATATTGATTTTAATTCTCCCTTTCCAACTCATACAAATCTGCGATAATAGCTGCGACACGTTTGATATCTTCCAGCATGCCTCGCATTTCAAAATCAGCCAATACAGGGAAACCAAAACGTTGACTGTATTGCTTGGCTGTCAGGCAGTATTGGTTATTAAAGTTACGATTTCCTGAACCAACCACACCAAAACACTTACTAGCATTGTAACCATAGGCGATAAAATCTCCCACTGGTGTCGTCAAAATCTCGACATCTCCGTTATCCACACCATTCCCACCTTCGAGATAGGTCGGCAAAAAAGCGACATAGGGATGGTCCATTTCATAGAAATCGTGACCTTCCTTGACCAAATCCTTGATATGAATCTTTTGAACCTCAATCCCTTTGTACTGGGACAAGAGATAGTCTTTCAGGCGCGTCACAAAACTTTCAGTGTTGCCACTCAAACTGATATAAACTAAAGAAATTGTCTTCATATGTACCTCCATGATTTTATCTATAATCGAAAAATAACTACCAAGATTGTAACTTGATAGTTCTTTTTTGTCAATACTTAGGCAAGATCTTCTGTTTCCTCTTCTTCAGCCAAGGCTTTTTGTTGACGCCATATCTTGTAGAAGACAAGGGCTAGGAAGAGAATATTGATGACGATAGAGAGAATGCTAACGGCTTGTGAAATAACACTTATCCCTAAACGCATGGTTTCATCGTGAACTAACTGCACAGCGTCCTGTAAACCAACATAGCCATAAATCGAACCAATAATGGCTAGCAAAACATAGCCGACATAAGTATAATTTGCATACTGCAAATTCTTACGAATAAGGAAGACAATCGCTACAACCACTAAAATAGCAGATAGCACAATCAAGGCCATATTAAAAATAGAATGAGTTGATTCTGCTACTCTATAGCTGTAATTGATGTTGTCTTCTAATTGCTGAGCACTGACCCCTGCAACTTGTTTCTGAGCGGCACGAAGGGCTTCTTTGCTAGGTAAGGGACTCAACATTCCAAACAGAGACATAGCTGAAATAAGGGCAGACAAGATTAGCAAGACCCATAGATAAATTGGTTTCTTTTTCATAATAGAACCTCCTGATAATATTATTCATATTATAGCACTTTTTGCAAAGGAATACAAATCTTATAGTATCGTTTCTACCTGTTTTCGGTAAGCTTTTGGCGATTTTCCGCACAATTTTCGGAACACTTTATAGAAATATCCAAGGTTACTGTAACCAACAGCATAACAAATATCTTCGATACTGTCACTGGTTGAAAGCAAGAGCTGCTGGGCAGCCTTAATACGTTGTTTGTTTAGTAACTCTGCAAAGGTCGAATCGGTTTCTCGCTTAATCAACTGCCCTAGATAGACAGGATTGATAAAGAGAGCCTTACTGATATCCTTGAGGGAAAGCTCTTTTTGGTAATCACGACCAATGATTTCCAGCACACTGACCACATTTTCATTCATACGGTATTGACCGAAAAAGCTGGTCAGAGTTTCCTTGATATAAGAAACCAATTCATCGAAGGATTGAATAGCATGAATGGTTTTGACGATGTCTGTCAGGTCATCAGCTTTGAGATGCTCAAATAAATGAAAAACATCCATGACAAACTGAATAAAAAGCTGTTTAGTAATCGGAACACGCGGTGTATTTTCAAGAACTACCTTCTCCAAGAGATTTAACTCTTCTACGATTTGATTGAGATTTCCCTGAATGATAACCCTATAAATCGGTTCGTAATAGGCAAAGAGACTCTCATACTGCTGCAAATTTACAGAACCGTAAAAGAGGGTTTTCTCAGCATTCAGCTTCCAGCGTTCAAAGTGTTCTTGATAAGGAGCTTCAAAAGGTGTAACAACTAAGCCATCTAGGGGTTGGTCAGAAATGAAAATCTGCCAGTCTTGGCCCAAGACATAGTAGGGAATGGTGAAGGAACCTTGTTTTTCCTTGGATAGACCTCCTTATCCCCTAAATAACTAACAAATCCAGCCTCGTCTAATTCTTGACTAAGAGTCTGACTTTTCTTCCCTCTCTCGCCGAGCTGACCTGCAATCTTCTCCAGCAGATTTCCCAGCTCTACCTTATCAACAGGCTTGACCAAATAGTCCACCACACTAAGGTTCATTGCTCTTTTTACATAATCAAACTCCTGATAACCTGAGAGCAGGATATAGGCAGCATCTGGTAAGATCTCTTTCATCTCCCGAATCATATCAAGCCCTGTTTTGTCTGGCATATTGACATCGGAAATGATGACATCGACAGGATTTTCCTGAACATATTCTAGAGCTTCATCGGCATGACTGGCTGTTGCGACGACCTCCATATCCCACTTATCAAAGGGAATCAAACGCTTCAGACCTTCTGTCACCATGTACTCATCATCTACTAATAATACTTTATACATTTTCTCCCTTTCTACTCATCTTGAATTGTAATACGATACTGAACACCGGCTTGCTCTGCAGACTCTATAGTAATGGCATAGCGGTCTCCAAAATAGAGCACAAAACGCTCGTGTACATTGACAATCCCGATAGACTGCCTTTGATCACTGTAGCTGGCTTGGTGTTCAAAATATCTCTGACTTAATTTTTCTCGGATATTTGCCAACTTTTCAGCCGACATTCCTCTACCATTATCGACCACCAAAATTTCCACAAAACCATCCTGTTTAAGAGCCTTGATGCTAATCACATTATCTGTCCGCCTGTGGTCAACACCATGCGCGAAATAGTTTTCTACCAGCGGTTGCAAGGTAAACTTGGGAATCTTCATATTCTCTAACTCTGGATCTATCTTGAAACCATAGGCAATGGACTTGGGATAGCGAACCATGCAGAGATAGCTGTATTTACGGCAAAATTCCAATTCCTGTTTGAGGAGTGTTTCTCTTTCGTCAGAAATATTGTTACGCAAGAGACTACTGAACTCATAAATGATATCTGCCAACTCATCTTGACTCTGCATAACTGCATACATGCGCAAGAACTCCAGCGTATTATACATAAAATGAGGGTTGATTTGCGCCTGCAGGGCTCGCATATTGGCATCTTTTTGACTAAGCTCTAACTGGTAAATATCATGGATATTCTTTTCCAATCGATCCAACATATCATTGGTCGTCTCCGCGATTAGGAGTAATTCCTGATCTTTTTCGGAAATGTCAATCCGACGCCCCTCTTCGCCTTGAGCAATGACTTGAATGGATTCTACTAAATCCACTACCTGCTTTTGGTAATTAGCAAAAGTCTGCCTCAAAGTCAGATAAAGAATGACAATAAAGAGAAGGCTCAAGCTCACAATCAAAGCAGAGCTAGTCACTGTTCCTTGTAAAACAAAGTTTTTTGGAACTGCCACCTGAACCTGATAACCATGAGAAGTTAAGCCAACTAGCCAATTTTCACTCTCCTTATCAACTGTCTCACCAATATTAAAAATCTCCGTATCAAAAGGTGAGGTCACTGTTACTGCCATCGGAGTATGACCTCTAGTATTATCAATGGCATGGTATAAAACAGCAGGATCCAAGGAGATGTAAATCACTCCTAAATCTTGATCTGACACTGGATCTGACACCGGAATGGCAAAACTATTTCCTGCTGGTTTGAAATCCTCAGCCCTGATTTTTTCTCCACTACGTTTGTCTTTAGTAGAAACATAGACTTCCTTGTAATCTTGAAAAGCAATGGCCACTCCAGTTACAAAATCATTTCGAACATAGAGATCATCAACATTTTCATGCAGAGAGACTGATACATAAGGCGAAGCTTTCCGCTCTAATTGCCAGTAAAAATAGTCTGGCATGCTAAGGCTAAAGTACTTATAGATTCCCTCAATACGAGCTTGATTTTCAACTAAAGCCTGAGCTATCTGGGTTGACTCTCTATGGTAATATTCAATTTCACTCACTGTTCGAGCAGTTACACGCTGGGCTACTCTCTGGGCTTCCTTTTCCCGTGAATCCCAGTCAGCGTAAGAGAGTAAGATTGCAAAACTCGCAATAATAATCATCATAACTGAACTGTAGGTTCGCAGAAGCGTATGTAGCCAAAACTGCTTCATCCTACTTTGTCGCCAATTTTTCATGGATACTTTCATAGACCGGTTCCAACATATCACTGATAAAGAAATGCCACATCCCAATTCCTACAAAAAATAGCAGGGCAGGCATATAGTAACCAATTGCTACAAGTAGCACAGTCCCAAGGAGAACCTTGGCCACAGCTGCTAGACTCATAAAAATGCCAATCAAGGATAGTTTGAGACTATTTCGATAAGACAAGTCAAAATAAACTTGTAATTTCAAAGATACTGTATAAGCCAAAAAGATCAGGGCAACTACTAGAACATTAAAAAAGGTCGCAATCAAATGAATAATAGTCTGATGAGGCAATTGCACCAAGAGATACAGGCCATAGACCAAAACTAGATCCACCCCTAAAAAGCTATAGAAGATCAGGTTGCTTGAGACAAAATTTTGCTTGTAAAGAGACCAAGCCTCCTTCAAACTGTATTCCCGAAAGCTATAACCATGTTCTGCATACAAGCTCATCAAGGTGGCACTAGCCGGCGCTAGACCAAGGATAATCCCTCCTGCTAAAGTTAATAGCCAAAAGAAGGCTGTCGCAATCATCCCTAAAAAGAAACGATTAAAGACAAAGTCTAAAAATCTCCCCATGATATCCTCCTAAAAATAACTATGAAACTATTATATCATATTTCAAGCGTTTTCAAAAACTTCTAGTATCCATTTACAATCCCACCAAACCATGGTAAAATGAGAATTGTGAAAAAATTATCAGGAGACAATTCATGGAAAAATCTATCTTAACTACACTGCTTTTTGCAGTTCTTTACTTCCTCTGCATGGGGATTGGTGTTCTTTTGGGCAATCTCCTTGACCAAACTGGAAACATGTTTTATGCGCCTGCTTTTACTGCCCTTGTCGGCGGTAGCGTCTATATGATTCTAGTCGCAAAAGTTCCGCGCTTTGGAGCCGTTACCACTATCGGTCTTGTTATTGCTCTCTTTTTCTTGGGAACTAAACACGGTGCCGGTGCCTTCCTTCCTGGAATTATCTGTGGGCTGCTAGCAGATGGAGTAGCTAACCTCGGAAAATACAAGAACCAAACTAAGAATTTCCTTTCTTTCATACTCTTTGCCTTTAGCACAGCAGGACCAATCTTACTCATGTGGATTGCACCCCAAGCCTATATGGCAACCCTTCTAGCAAGAGGAAAATCGCAAGAATATATCGACCGTATCATGGTTGCGCCAAACCCTGGAACTGTCCTTCTATTTATCGCAAGTATTGTCATCGGAGCCCTAGTGGGTGCCTTGATTGGACAAGCCTTGAGTAAAAAATTTGCACAGAAAATCTGATTAGTTAAAAAGAGCCAGGCGGCTCTTTTTTATTTATGGCTCAAGACTTGGTCAAGAAGTCTCCCAAGAATTGATACTCTTCGAAAATCTCTTCAAACCACGTCAACGTCGCCTTGCCGTAGGTATATGTAACTGACTTCGTCAGTCTTATCTCCAACCTCAAAACAGTGTTTTGAGCAACCTGCGGCTAGTTTCCTACTTTGCTCTTTGATTTTCATTGAGTATGAATTTAAAGATAATCAAAATGATAATGATGGTTGCCAAGATAGTTTTATCGTGATTGTAGCGGTTAAATCCATAAGCGATGACTACGTTACCAATACCGCCAGCTCCAACCGCACCAGCCATAGCTGTTTCACCAACAAGGGAAATCAAGGTTACAGTCGTCACACGAATCAAATCTGGAAGACCTTCTAGTAAGCCTGATTTGCCTAGGTTAAACTTTTTTACCTGAAAAACTTCTTTTTTCTAGTGATAAAATTAACCCTATCACACTCACTACCAAAAATACCCACCAACAAAGCCTGATATCTTGCAAAGCTAAGAAGGAAAATACAGACATCCCCAAAGGTAATGTTAGGGAAACAATCATACTCAAGAGATTATTACTTCGAGCTAATACATCCGCGCTCAAATTAGACAATAACAGAGTATCTAATTTAGGCATTGATTTCGACATCAAATACATGACAAAGGTTAAGCAGGCAACACCTACTAGAGGAGAAAAATCTAAAATATTAGCAGTAGCAAGCAAGACAAACAGACTTGCATTGAGCGATAGCAAACTTGAAAACGACCATTTACCAAAATAATCATGGGGAGTTAGGCTACCAAGAATAGCTCCTCCCAAGCTAACACATTCAATTAAAAAATAGGGCTTGAGCATAGCTGAGATGATAGATAGTATTGTCTAATAAGTAAAAGTGATAAATACCTCCAACAGCTCCTCCCAAAGTATTCATTACCAAAATGACAAGAATCATTTTAAACAATGATTTACTTTCTCTCTGTCTAAATATATCATCCATGTCCGCATAGATTGCCTTAACTTGTTGAAGTAAACTAATAGGCTCATTCTCTATCGTTACAGACAAATGCGTCAATTCTCTTCTATTTTTGAACAAAATAAGAGAAGATAGTAAAAAGAAACCAGCATTCACAATTGCAACAAAAGAAAAATTTTGGTGGCTTGTTGTGAGTAACCATAATCCTAAGGCTTGACCTCCTAGATTTGATAAATAGGAAACAAACTGAGTAAAGGAATAAGCTTCATAGAGCTTATCTTCCGAAATATTATGCTGGATAATCGGCATACGAAGGCCTGCTGTATAATCTGATAAAATATCCGAACAGATATTAACCATACAGATAACAGCAAACGTTACGAAGTTCTGATCATGAATCACACTAGCAATCAAAAGAAATAGTAGACTTTGCACACAACCAACCCAGATAATTGTCCCTGCTTTATTCCGAGTATGATCAGCCTTAATCCCAACATAAAAAGTAAATAGGAAAGGTAAAATCGTAATCATATTCGCCATAAATACAGCTATATTTTTAAAGGGTAGACTCGCAGCATAAACAATAAATACCAGATTATAAATATAAGCTCCACTTGAGCTTAAAAATCTCGATAAGGTCAGTATTCTAAATAAATGATGTTTTAAGAATAGTTTCATAATAGACCTTTCTCACATTTCAAAGAGTATTCTATTGAATCCAGTCTAACAAAAAAAGCGGGACTCCCCACTTTTTTGTAATATATTTTTTCTGAAAATAGAAACTCTAGCGCCTAGAAATTGCTAATTATCAATCCATCTACAAGCCTATTTATTTTTCATCAGTCGATGTAACGAGAATATATTACAAATCTTTATTTGAAAGCTGATTTGCAAAATAGTTTTCATAGTATCTTGCACCATCTATATACTCTAAATCTTGTAAGATTGTAATGCCTCTCTGGATTTTTTCAAGACCCTTATTTTTATATAAAAAATAGCATAAAAATCTAGTTATCCGCATAAAAACTGGACTTATCACACTTTATCAAGGTCAAAACCACTCAATTTACTACTAATTTACTACTTATGAATGAGCTTTGATACGACGATTTATCCTTGAAAAGTGAAGATATAAAGATACTTCCAATAAAATTTGAATATTTAATAGGTAGACACTTCAAAAAATGAGGTGTCTATTTTTTTACCCGATTTTGAAAGGAAGTGAACTTATGAAAACAAAAAATCAAGAATCAAAAGGTCGTTCCCCACTCTTTAAGACCATCAAACATTCATTCAGCCAATAAAAAAGAAAGGATAGGTAAAAATATGGAACTTAAATTTGTGATTCCCAACATGGAAAAAACATTCGGCAATTTAGAATTTGCTGGCGAGGATAAAGTCGTTCAGCGAAGAATCAACGGACGGCTAACTGTCTTATCAAGAAGCTATAATCTCTATTCTGATGTTCAAAGAGCAGATGATATTGTGGTGGTGCTTCCTGCTGAAGCTGGCGAAAAACATTTCGGCTTTGAGGAACGTGTGAAGTTAGTCAATCCACGTATTACCGCAGAGGGCTACAAAATCGGCACTCGTGGTTTTACAAATTACCTTTTACATGCTGACGACATGATAAAAGAATAAAGAAAGAGAGGAAAAATGATGAGATTAGCAAATGGCATTGTATTAGATAAAGACACGACTTTTGGAGAATTGAAATTCTCTGCTCTACGTCGTGAAGTGAGAATCCAAAATGAAGACGGGTCGGTTTCAGATGAAATCAAGGAACGTACCTATGACTTAAAATCCAAAGGACAAGGACGCATGATTCAAGTAAGTATTCCTGCCAGCGTGCCTTTGAAAGAGTTTGATTATAACGCACGGGTGGAACTTATCAATCCCATTGCGGACACCGTTGCTACTGCCACCTATCAAGGAGCAGATGTTGACTGGTATATCAAGGCAGACGATATTGTGCTGACAAAGGATTCTAGTTCATTCAAAGCTCAACCACAAGCAAAGAAAGAACCGACACAAGACAAATAGTCGCTAGGTAGAAAGGAGACTTTTTCGCATGAAACAGCGTGGTAAAAGGATTCGCCCATCTGGTAAAGATTTAGTCTTTCATTTTACGATAGCGTCACTCCTGCCTGTTTTCCTGCTGGTTGTCGGACTGTTTCATGTGAAGACAATCCAGCAGATCAACTGGCAGGATTTTAACCTATCACAAGCAGATAAGATTGACATTCCCTATTTAATTATCAGTTTCAGTGTCGCAATTCTTATCTGCTTGCTGGTAGCGTTTGTATTCAAACGGGTTCGCTATGATACGGTTAAACAACTTTACCACCGTCAAAAACTGGCAAAGATGATACTTGAAAACAAGTGGTATGAATCTGAACAGGTCAAAACAGAGGGTTTCTTTAAAGATAGTGCTGGTCGTACAAAGGAAAAGATAACCTACTTCCCTAAAATGTATTATCGACTTAAAAATGGCTTGATACAGATACGGGTGGAAATCACGCTGGGAAAATATCAAGACCAACTCTTACACTTGGAAAAGAAATTAGAGAGTGGCTTGTACTGTGAGCTGACGGATAAAGAGTTAAAGGATTCCTATGTGGAATATACTTTGCTCTATGACACCATAGCCAGTCGTATTTCTATTGATGAAGTAGAAGCTAAAGATGGTAAACTTCGCTTAATGAAAAACGTATGGTGGGAATATGATAAGCTCCCTCATATGTTGATTGCTGGTGGTACAGGTGGCGGTAAAACTTACTTTATACTGACACTGATTGAAGCCTTGCTTCATACAGATTCAAAACTGTATATTCTTGACCCGAAAAATGCTGACCTTGCGGACTTAGGTTCTGTGATGGCAAATGTCTACTATAGAAAAGAAGACTTGCTTTCTTGCATTGAAACATTCTATGAAGAAATGATGAAACGTAGTGAGGAAATGAAGCAGATGAAGAACTATAAGACTGGCAAAAATTATGCTTACTTAGGTCTCCCGGCACACTTCTTAATCTTTGATGAATACGTCGCTTTCATGGAAATGCTGGGAACAAAAGAAAACACCGCAGTTATGAATAAGCTGAAACAGATTGTCATGTTAGGTCGTCAAGCTGGCTTCTTTCTAATACTGGCTTGTCAACGTCCAGACGCAAAATATTTAGGCGACGGAATCCGTGATCAGTTTAATTTCAGAGTGGCTTTAGGTCGTATGTCTGAAATGGGCTATGGCATGATGTTTGGCAGTGACGTACAAAAGGATTTCTTCTTAAAGCGAATCAAAGGTCGTGGCTATGTTGATGTAGGAACAAGTGTCATATCAGAGTTTTATACTCCCCTTGTACCAAAAGGATATGATTTCTTGGAGGAAATTAAAAAGTTATCCAACAGCAGACAGTCCACGCAGGCGACGTGCGAAGCGGAAGTCGCAGGTGTGGACTGATCTTGCTGGCTGGTGTGGCAATAGCCACGCCAGCACTTAACCCCCCGTATCTAACAGGGGGGTACAAATCGACAGGAAACAGTCAAAAAAACATTAGAAAATCCTTTGGTTACAAGGGATTTACAAAATTTCAGCGTATGTCAAATGGGCTTTAAAAGTTGACATACGCCTTTTTGATTGGAGGGATTTTTACTGAATGAACAAACTTGGTTACAGCATTTAAAAGAAAAACGCTTGGCTTATGGACTATCTCAAAACCGTTTAGCTGTTGCGACTGGTATTACAAGGCAGTATCTAAGCGATATTGAAACAGGAAAAGTCAAGCCATCAGAGGATTTACAGCAGTCCCTTTGGGAAGCTCTGGAACGCTTCAATCCCGACGCTCCCCTTGAAATGCTGTTTGATTATGTAAGGATTCGCTTTCCGACAACAGACGTACAGCAGGTGGTCGAAAACATCTTACAACTGAAACTGTCCTATTTTCTTCATGAGGACTATGGTTTCTATTCTTATTCAGAGCATTATGCTTTAGGCGACATATTCGTCCTTTGCTCCCATGAACTG
This sequence comes from Streptococcus sp. 79, assembly GCF_013277425.1. NCBI lineage: Bacteria > Bacillati > Bacillota > Bacilli > Lactobacillales > Streptococcaceae > Streptococcus > Streptococcus sp. 79. Next base: position 54,531 of record NZ_VMMW01000003.1, on the reverse strand, counting down.
GACAAAGGAGTTCTGGTGGAATTGAAAGGTCGTGGGTGCAGACAATTTGAAAGCTATCTTCTGGCACAACAAAGAAGCTGGTATGAGTTCTTTATGGACGTTTTGGTGGCTGGCGGTGTGATGAAACGCCTTGACCTTGCCATTAACGATAAGACAGGGATTTTGAATATCCCTGTACTCACTGAAAAGTGCCAACAGGAAGAATGTATCTCCGTCTTCCGCAGTTTTAAAAGCTATCGCAGTGGCGAACTGGTACGCAAAGAGGAAAAGGAATGTATGGGAAACACCCTCTATATCGGTTCATTACAAAGTGAAGTTTATTTCTGTATCTATGAAAAGGACTACGAGCAGTACAAGAAAAATGATATTCCCATTGAAGACGCAGAAGTAAAAAACCGTTTTGAGATTCGATTGAAAAATGAGCGTGCCTATTATGCAGTCCGTGATTTACTCGTCTATGACAATCCAGAGCATACCGCCTTTAAAATTATCAATCGGTATATCCGTTTTGTAGATAAAGACGATTCCAAACCTCGTTCTGATTGGAAACTGAATGAAGAATGGGCTTGGTTTATTGGGAACAATCGTGAACGATTAAAACTAACCACAAAACCAGAGCCTTACTCCTTCCAAAGGACGCTGAACTGGCTATCTCATCAAGTTGCCCCGACCTTAAAGGTTGCGATTAAACTTGATGAAATCAACCAGACGCAGGTTGTAAAAGACATTCTCGACCATGCGAAACTGACAGACCGACACAAGCAGATTTTGAAGCAACAGTCAGTAAAAGAACAGGACGTGATAACAACAAAAAAATAACTCAAATACAAATTCATTGAATATAGAGAGGAGAACATTTTTATGAATTTTGGACAAAACCTTTATAACTGGTTTCTATCAAACGCTCAATCACTGGTGCTTTTAGCAATCGTTGTGATTGGCTTGTATCTTGGCTTCAAGCGTGAGTTTAGCAAACTGATTGGCTTTTTAATTATTGCGATTATTGCGGTTGGCTTAGTCTTCAACGCTGCTGGAGTAAAAGACATTTTACTAGAGCTATTCAATCGCATTATTGGTGCTTAAATAAAACCGTTCTTTTGTGGAATATAAGTGGTTTTCTTATGTTCCGCAAAGGAATGGTACACCAAACGAAGTGCGGTAGGGATTTTTGAATCTCTACAAAGAAAGGACGTGAATATATGGACGATATGCAAGTCTATATTGCGAATTTAGGCAAATACAATGAGGGCGAATTGGTCGGTGCGTGGTTTACCTTTCCCATTGACTTTGAGGAAGTCAAAGAGAAAATCGGCTTGAATGATGAATATGAGGAATACGCCATTCATGACTACGAGTTACCCTTTACGGTTGACGAATACACTTCCATTGGCGAACTCAATCGACTATGGGAAATGGTATCGGAATTACCCGAAGAATTACAATCGGAGCTATCTGCTCTGCTCACTCATTTTTCAAGCATTGAAGAACTAAGCGAACATCAAGAGGATATTATCATTCATTCCGATTGTGATGATATGTATGACGTGGCACGCTACTACATTGAAGAAACGGGTGCTTTAGGCGAAGTACCAGCTAGTCTTCAAAACTATATTGATTATCAAGCCTATGGTCGGGATTTAGACCTTTCAGGAACGTTTATCTCAACCAATCATGGGATTTTTGAAATCGTCTATTAAATCTGTCGGTACATTACTACTGGCAGATTTTCTATTTTACGGGGTGGCTCAATCAGCTACCCCTATTTTTTATGAAAGGATTGATTACATGAAGAAAATACGAAGCTATACCAGTATCTGGTCTGTGGAAAAGGTACTGTATTCTATCAATGATTTTAGACTTCCGTTTCCCATAACCTTTACGCAAATGACATGGTTTGTCGTGTCACTCTTTGCAGTGATGATACTTGGCAACTTGCCCCCTCTTTCCATGATAGAGGGAGCATTTCTCAAATACTTTGGGATTCCTGTGGCTTTCACATGGTTTATGTCTACAAAAACTTTTGATGGTAAAAAGCCTTATGGATTTTTGAAGTCTGTCATTGCTTATGCACTGCGACCAAAGCTGACCTATGCAGGAAAAAAAGTAACGCTTGGCAGAAACCAGCCACAAGAAGCCATTACAGCAGTTAGGAGTGAATTTTATGGCATATCCAATTAAATACATTGAAAACAATCTCGTCTGGAATAAAGACGGGGAATGTTATGCTTACTATGAGCTTGTTCCTTACAATTACTCATTTCTAAGTCCAGAACAGAAAATACAAGTGCATGATTCTTTCAGACAGCTTATCGCACAAAATCGTGATGGCAAAATTCATGCTTTACAAATCAGTACAGAATCCAGCATACGTTCTGCACAAGAGCGTTCCAAAAATGAAGTCACTGGCAAGCTCAAAGCGGTTGCCTATGACAAAATCGACCAACAGACAGACGCTTTAATATCCATGATTGGCGAAAATCAAGTGAACTACCGTTTCTTTATCGGCTTTAAGTTGCTTCTCAACGATCAGGAGTTTTCTATGAAAAGTCTTACCGTTGAAGCAAAAAATGCTTTGTCTGATTTTGTCTATGATGTGAACCATAAGCTGATGGGCGATTTTGTTAGTATGAGTAATGATGAAATCCTGCGTTTTCAGAAGATGGAAAAGCTCTTAGAAAATAAAATCTCTCGTCGTTTCAAAATCCGCAGGTTAGATAAGGACGACTTCGGCTATCTGATTGAACACCTTTACGGACAGACAGGCACTGCCTATGAAGAGTATGAGTACCATCTATCAAAGAAAAAGCTGGATAATGAAACGCTGATTAAATACTATGACTTGATTAAGCCTACTCGCTGTTTGGTGGAAGAAAAACAGCGATATTTGAAAATCCAGCAGGAAGATGAAACCGTCTATGTAGCTTACTTTACCATTAACAGCATTGTCGGAGAACTGGACTTCCCGTCCTCTGAAATCTTCTACTACCAGCAACAGCAATTTACATTCCCGATTGATACGTCAATGAATGTGGAAATTGTAGCGAATCGTAAAGCCCTATCTACTGTCCGCAATAAAAAGAAAGAACTGAAAGACTTGGATAACCACGCTTGGCAAAGTGATAATGAAACCAGCTCCAATGTGGCGGAAGCTCTGGAAAGTGTGAATGAGCTGGAAACCAATTTAGACCAAAGCAAGGAATCTATGTACAAGCTGTCTTATGTGGTAAGGGTATCAGCAAATGATCTTGACGAACTCAAACGTCGTTGTAATGAAGTGAAAGATTTTTATGACGATTTAAGCGTAAAACTGGTACGACCATTTGGGGATATGCTCGGCTTACATGAAGAATTTTTACCTGCCAGCAAGCGTTATATGAATGATTATATTCAATACGTGACCTCTGATTTCCTCGCTGGTTTAGGTTTTGGTGCTACTCAAATGCTGGGGGAAAATGAGGGGATTTATGTTGGCTACAGCTTAGATACTGGACGCAATGTCTATCTGAAACCTGCTCTTGCCAGTCAAGGGGTTAAGGGTTCAGTAACCAATGCGTTAGCGTCGGCTTTTGTTGGTTCGCTGGGTGGTGGTAAATCCTTTGCGAATAACCTTATCGTCTATTATGCGGTGCTTTATGGGGCACAAGCAGTGATTGTAGACCCAAAAGCAGAACGTGGCAGATGGAAAGAAACCTTGCCAGAGATTTCCCATGAAATCAATATCGTCACTCTGACTTCTGATGAGAAAAACAAAGGCTTACTTGACCCTTATGTGATTATGAAAAATCCCAAAGATTCTGAATCACTGGCTATTGATATTCTGACATTCCTTACGGGGATTTCCTCTCGTGATGGGGAACGCTTCCCAATCCTTAGAAAAGCCATTCGTGCAGTAACCAATAGTGAAGTACGAGGGTTGATGAAAGTGATTGAGGAATTACGGGTTGAGAATACGCCACTAAGTACCAGTATAGCCGACCATATCGAAAGTTTTACAGACTATGACTTTGCACATTTATTATTCAGTAATGGTTATGTGGAGCAGTCTATCAGCTTAGAAAAACAACTGAACATTATACAGGTTGCGGACTTGGTACTTCCCGACAAGGAAACTTCCTTTGAGGAATATACCACTATGGAGCTTTTATCCGTTGCTATGCTGATTGTCATTAGTACCTTTGCTTTAGACTTTATCCATACAGACCGAAGCATTTTCAAGATTGTAGATTTAGACGAAGCATGGAGCTTTTTACAGGTAGCACAAGGAAAAACACTATCTATGAAGCTGGTTCGGGCTGGTCGTGCTATGAACGCTGGGGTATATTTCGTGACCCAAAATACAGACGACCTCTTAGATGAAAAACTGAAAAATAACCTCGGCTTAAAATTTGCATTTCGTTCCACTGACCTTAACGAGATTAAAAAGACCTTAGCCTTTTTTGGTGTAGACCCAGAGGACGAAAACAATCAGAAGCGATTGCGTGATTTGGAAAACGGGCAATGCCTTATCAGTGATTTATATGGTCGTGTCGGTGTGATACAGTTCCACCCTGTATTTGAAGAACTGCTCCATGCCTTTGATACCAGACCACCTGTGCGAAAAGAGGTGTAAATGTGAAACCATCAATAGTAAACAGAATAAAATCAAACTGGACGCTGAAACGTCTAGGTAAAGTGGCAATGACAGTGGCTTTCACACTTGTGATTGCCATTTTTCTTTTAGCCATGCTGGGAACGGTGGTTCAAGCTGCGGGCTTGGTAGATGATACGGTCAATGTGGCAAATGAATACAGCCGATACCCACTTGAAAACTATCAACTGGATTTTTATGTGGATAATAGCTGGGGCTGGCTTCCGTGGAACTGGTCGGACGGGATTGGAAAACAGGTCATGTATGGACTATATGCCATTACCAATTTTATTTGGACAATCAGTTTGTATGTTTCCAATGCGACAGGTTACTTAGTACAGGAAGCCTATTCCTTAGACTTCATTTCCGCTACAGCAGATTCCATTGGTAAGAATATGCAGACCTTAGCTGGTGTGAGTGCAAACGGATTTTCAACAGAGGGTTTCTATGTTGGATTCCTCTTACTCTTGATTTTGGTTCTTGGGGTTTATGTTGCCTATACGGGACTGATAAAGAGAGAAACCACAAAGGCAATTCATGCCATTATGAATTTTGTGCTGGTGTTTATCCTATCGGCTTCCTTTATTGCCTACGCTCCCGACTACATTAAAAAAATCAATGACTTTTCATCAGACATCAGTAATGCCAGTTTATCACTTGGCACGAAGATTGTCATGCCCCATTCCGATAGTCAAGGCAAGGACAGCGTGGACTTAATCAGAGATAGCCTGTTTTCCATACAGGTTCAGCAACCGTGGCTACTGCTTCAATACAACAGTTCAGACATTGAAAGTATCGGTATTGACCGTGTGGAAAGCCTGCTCTCCACCAGCCCAGATTCCAACAATGGCGAAGACAGAGAAAAAATTGTTGCGGAAGAAATTGAAGACAGAAGCAATACCAATCTAACCATTACAAAGACCATTAACCGTTTAGGTACAGTCTTCTTCCTATTTGTCTTCAATATTGGGATTTCCATATTTGTATTCCTATTAACAGGAATCATGATTTTCTCGCAGGTACTTTTTATCATCTATGCTATGTTTCTGCCTGTGAGCTTTATTTTAAGCATGATTCCATCATTTGATGGTATGTCAAAACGAGCCATAACAAAGCTCTTTAATACCATTTTGACACGAGCTGGAATCACATTGATTATTACGACAGCATTTAGTATTTCAACCATGCTCTATACCTTATCGGCTGGTTATCCGTTCTTTTTGATTGCTTTTCTACAGATTGTGACCTTTGCAGGAATCTACTTCAAGCTGGGCGATTTAATGAGTATGTTTTCTCTACAGAGTAACGATTCTCAAAGTGTGGGAAGTCGTGTGATGAGAAAACCTCGTATGCTTATGCACGCTCACATGCACCGTCTACAGCGGAAACTTGGACGTTCCATGACTACTCTAGGGGCTGGGTCTGCCATTGTTACAGGTAAAAAAGGACAGTCGGGTTCGGGGAGTTCTGCAAGGACACAAGCAGATCACTCCCGACCAGACGGAAAGGAAAAATCAACACTTGGAAAACGTATCGGTCAAACCATCGGTACAGTAGCTGATACCAAAGACAGAATGGTAGACACTGCTAGTGGTTTGAAAGAACAGGTTAAAGATTTGCCGACCAATGCAAGATATGCAGTATATCAAGGAAAATCCAAAGTAAAAGAGAATGTCCGTGATTTAACCAGTAGTATTTCTCAAACCAAAGCGGACAGAGCCAGTGGACGCAAGGAACAGCAGGAACAAAGGCGAAAAACCATTGCGAAGCGTCGCTCTGAAATGGAACAGGTCAAACAGAAAAAACAGCCTGCTTCTTCTGTTCATGAAAGACCGACTACAAGACAAGAACAATATCATGATGAACAGACCTCAAAACAGTCTAATATTCAGACTTCATATAAGGAATCTCAACAAGCCAAACAAGAGCGTCCAGCAGTTAAGTCCGATTTTTCAAGTCCAAAAGTGGAACGCCAAGGCAATACCGTTCAAGAAAAAACCGTTCAAAAGCCAGCAACTTCAACCACTACAGCAGATAGAACTTCACAACGTCCAATCACAAAAGAACGTCCGTCTACTGTTCAAAGAGTACCACTACAAAATACAAGAAGTAGACCACCAATCAAAACCGCCACCATTAAGAAAGTCGGTAAGAAACCATGAAGTTGAAAACTTTAGTGATTGGTGGTTCTGGATTATTCTTGATGGTCTTCTCACTGCTTCTGTTTGTTGCCATTTTATTTTCAGATGAACAGGACAGCGGAATTTCCAATATTCATTATGGAGGTGTGAATGTTTCCGCAGAAGTGCTGGCTCATAAGCCTATGGTAGAAAAATATGCCAAAGAATATGGCGTTGAAGAATATGTCAACATACTTCTTGCGATTATACAGGTGGAATCGGGCGGTACTGCGGAAGATGTTATGCAGTCCTCGGAATCCCTCGGTCTTCCACCTAATTCATTGAGTACAGAAGAATCCATTAAGCAAGGTGTGAAGTATTTCAGTGAATTATTAGCCAGTAGCGAAAGGCTCAGTGTAGATTTAGAATCGGTTATCCAGTCCTACAATTATGGTGGTGGTTTCTTAGGGTATGTGGCTAATCGTGGAAATAAATATACCTTTGAACTGGCTCAAAGTTTCTCAAAAGAGTATTCAGGTGGCGAAAAAGTGTCTTACCCCAATCCCATAGCCATACCTATCAATGGGGGCTGGCGATACAACTATGGCAATATGTTTTATGTGCAACTGGTAACGCAGTATCTTGTCACAACAGAGTTTGATGATGATACGGTACAAGCCATCATGGACGAAGCACTGAAATATGAGGGCTGGCGATACGTTTACGGTGGAGCTTCCCCGACTACTTCTTTTGATTGTAGCGGACTGACACAATGGACGTATGGAAAAGCTGGAATTAACTTACCACGAACCGCACAACAGCAATATGATGTGACCCAGCATATCCCACTATCGGAAGCACAAGCTGGCGATTTGGTTTTCTTTCATTCTACCTATAACGCTGGCTCTTATATTACTCATGTTGGGATATACCTTGGCAATAACCGTATGTTTCATGCAGGCGACCCAATCGGTTATGCCGACTTAACAAGCCCCTACTGGCAACAGCATTTAGTGGGAGCAGGACGAATCAAACAATGAGAAAGGAAGATTTAATGATGAAATTTAGAAAAAATCAGAATAAAGAAAAACAGATACCAAAGGAAAAGAAACCTCGTGTCTACTATAAGGTCAATCCTCATAAAAAGGTTGTGATTGCCTTGTGGGTACTTTTAGGGCTTAGTTTCAGCTTTGCGATATTCAAGCACTTTACAGCTATAGATACTCATACTATTCACGAAACAACTATCATAGAAAAGGAATACGTTGATACTCATCATGTAGAAAATTTTGTAGAGAACTTTGCGAAAGTCTACTATTCATGGGAGCAATCCGATAAGTCCATTGATAATCGAATGGAAAGTCTAAAAGGCTATCTGACAGATGAACTTCAAGCTCTCAATGTTGATACAGTACGCAAAGATATTCCTGTATCGTCTTCTGTAAGAGGATTTCAGATATGGACGGTAGAGCCAACTGGCGACAATGAGTTTAATGTAACCTACAGTGTAGACCAGCTCATTACAGAGGGAGAAAATACAAAGACCGTCCACTCTGCTTATATAGTGAGTGTCTATGTAGATGGTTCTGGAAATATGGTACTGGTTAAGAATCCGACCATTACCAACATACCTAAGAAATCAAGTTATAAACCAAAAGCCATTGAAAGTGAGGGGACGGTTGATTCCATTACAACCAATGAAATCAATGAGTTTTTAACGACGTTCTTCAAGCTCTATCCTACAGCGACAGCCAGTGAACTTTCCTACTATGTGAATGACGGGATATTAAAACCAATCGGAAAAGAGTACATCTTTCAAGAACTGGTAAATCCTATTCACAATCGTAAGGATAATCAAGTCACGGTATCGCTGACAGTGGAGTATATCGACCAGCAGACCAAAGCAACGCAGGTATCTCAATTTGATTTGGTACTTGAAAAGAACGGGAGTAATTGGAAGATTATAGAATAACAAATATTGGTACATTATTACAGCTATTTTGTAATCACGTACTCTCTTTGATAAAAAATTGGAGATTCCTTTACAAATATGCTCTTACGTGCTATAATTTAAGTATCTATTTAAAAGGAGTTAATAAATATGCGGCAAGGTATTCTTAAATAAACTGTCAATTTGATAGCGGGAACAAATAATTAGATGTCCTTTTTTAGGAGGGCTTAGTTTTTTGTACCCAGTTTAAGAATACCTTTATCATGTGATTCTAAAGTATCCAGAGAATATCTGTATGCTTTGTATACCTATGGTTATGCATAAAAATCCCAGTGATAAAAGTATTTATCACTGGGATTTTTATGCCCTTTTGGGTTTTTGAATGGAGGAAAATCACATGAAAATTATTAATATTGGAGTTTTAGCTCATGTTGATGCAGGAAAAACTACCTTAACAGAAAGCTTATTATATAACAGTGGAGCGATTACAGAATTAGGAAGCGTGGACAAAGGTACAACGAGGACGGATAATACGCTTTTAGAACGTCAGAGAGGAATTACAATTCAGACAGGAATAACCTCTTTTCAGTGGGAAAATACGAAGGTGAACATCATAGACACGCCAGGACATATGGATTTCTTAGCAGAAGTATATCGTTCATTATCAGTTTTAGATGGGGCAATTCTACTGATTTCTGCAAAAGATGGCGTACAAGCACAAACTCGTATATTATTTCATGCACTTAGGAAAATGGGGATTCCCACAATCTTTTTTATCAATAAGATTGACCAAAATGGAATTGATTTATCAACGGTTTATCAGGATATTAAAGAGAAACTTTCTGCCGAAATTGTAATCAAACAGAAGGTAGAACTGTATCCTAATATGTGTGTGACGAACTTTACCGAATCTGAACAATGGGATACGGTAATAGAGGGAAACGATGACCTTTTAGAGAAATATATGTCCGGTAAATCATTAGAAGCATTGGAACTCGAACAAGAGGAAAGCATAAGATTTCAGAATTGTTCTCTGTTCCCTGTTTATCACGGAAGTGCAAAAAGTAATATAGGGATTGATAACCTTATAGAAGTTATTACTAATAAATTTTATTCATCAACACATCGAGGTCCGTCTGAACTTTGCGGAAATGTTTTCAAAATTGAGTATTCGGAAAAAAGACAGCGTCTTGCATATATACGTCTTTATAGTGGCGTACTGCATTTGCGAGATTCGGTTAGAATATCGGAAAAGGAAAAAATAAAAATTACAGAAATGTATACTTCAATAAATGGTGAATTATGTAAAATCGATAAGGCTTATTCCGGGGAAATTGTTATTTTGCAGAATGAGTTTTTGAAGTTAAATAGTGTTCTTGGAGATACAAAGCTATTGCCACAGAGAGAGAGAATTGAAAATCCCCTCCCTCTGCTGCAAACGACTGTTGAACCGAGCAAACCTCAACAAAGGGAAATGTTACTTGATGCACTTTTAGAAATCTCCGACAGTGACCCGCTTCTGCGATATTATGTGGATTCTGCGACACATGAAATCATACTTTCTTTCTTAGGGAAAGTACAAATGGAAGTGACTTGTGCTCTGCTGCAAGAAAAGTATCATGTGGAGATAGAAATAAAAGAGCCTACAGTCATTTATATGGAAAGACCGTTAAAAAAAGCAGAGTATACCATTCACATCGAAGTTCTACCGAATCCTTTCTGGGCTTCCATTGGTCTATCTGTAGCACAGCTTCCATTAGGGAGCGGAGTACAGTATGAGAGCTCGGTTTCTCTTGGATACTTAAATCAATCGTTTCAAAATGCAGTTATGGAGGGGATACGCTATGGCTGTGAACAAGGATTGTATGGTTGGAATGTGACGGACTGTAAAATCTGTTTTAAGTATGGCTTATACTATAGCCCTGTTAGTACCCCAGCAGATTTTCGGATGCTTGCTCCTATTGTATTGGAACAAGTCTTAAAAAAAGCTGGAACAGAATTGTTAGAGCCATATCTTAGTTTTAAAATTTATGCGCCACAGGAATATCTTTCACGAGCATACAACGATGCTCCTAAATATTGTGCGAACATCGTAGACACTCAATTGAAAAATAATGAGGTCATTCTTAGTGGAGAAATCCCTGCTCGGTGTATTCAAGAATATCGTAGTGATTTAACTTTCTTTACAAATGGACGTAGTGTTTGTTTAACAGAGTTAAAAGGGTACCATGTTACTACCGGTGAACCTGTTTGCCAGCCCCGTCGTCCAAATAGTCGGATAGATAAAGTACGATATATGTTCAATAAAATAACTTAGTGTATTTTATGTTGTTATATAAATATGGTTTCTTGTTAAATAAGATGAAATATTTTTTAATAAAGATTTGAATTAAAGTGTAAAGGAGGAGATAGTTATTATAAACTACAAGTGGATATTGTGTCCTGTATGTGGAAATAAAACACGATTAAAGATAAGGGAAGATACTGAATTAAAAAAATTCCCCCTCTATTGTCCGAAATGCAGACAAGAAAATTTAATTGAAATAAAGCAGTTCAAAGTAACTGTGATTACAGAGCCAGACGCAAAGACGCAGAGCCGATAAAATGAGATTAATACAATCTCATTTTATCGGCTCTTTCCGTTATGTATGGATTCTTTTAATTAGTCTTCGATGTTTCTTGCTTCGTTGATACCGCTGGCTAAAGATTCCATTAAGGATAGTTCTTTGTCTGTAAAGCTATCCATGTATTTCTCTATCTGTAATCGTCGGGTGCTTTTTACCAAGTTATTAGCAGGTAAGAAAAATTCATCAACGGAAACATGAAGTAACGATACAAGGTCATAAAGAACTTGTATGCTGGGGTGTTGCCCTTTATTTTCAATATTAGTTAAGTACCGTGGGTCAATTTCAATCAATGCTCCCACTTGTTCACGAGTTAAACCTCGTTTCAATCGAGCTTCTTTAATGGCTAAACCAAAGGCTCTAAAATCATATTTATCTTCTTTTTTACGCATAGTAGACCACCTCTATACATTTTATTGTCCCTACTGAATTAAAAACAGGTATAGAAAAACGTGTTATATGGTTTATAGGTTTATATTTAATAAAAAGCACTACTAAACGCCAATAAAAAAAACCGTTATATGGTAGTGCTATTTACGCTGTTAAAATATTGTATATTACTTCCAAATGGCGGTTTGTTGGAGGTCAACGTCGCCATGAAGTACATCATATACAATAAATTTCCTTACATTGGGTTCTTGTCAAAAAAAGTCGTCTATCTGCAATAGATAAGTACGTCCACCAATGTGGTTTTATAAATCATATAGATAGAATAACAGAAGCATGTAAACAGAGAAATAAATCTGTTTATATGCTTTTTTGGCTATTCAGAACTTTTTTACAAAGTTTATTTATCAGTAATGCAACAAATCCCCCTTTCACATTGGGACTAAGAGTGAAAGGAGATAAACGAGCAAGGCTCACTTCCTTTCCTAGACAGAAAGGGGGTGAGAAACATGAAACCATCTTCTTTTCAGACCACAATAGAAAATCAGTTTGACTATATCTGTAAACGTGCTATGGAAGACGAGCGAAAGAATTATATGCTTTATCTTTCAAGGATTGCAAAGCGTGAGGTGTCCTTTTCGGATGTTGGCGATTATCTTGTTAGCCAGTTTGCGACAACAGATAACTATTCAACTGACTTTCAGATTTTTACACTCAATGGGTTATCAGTAGGCGTTGAAAATGATTTGTTGAGTGAAGCATTACGTGAGTTGCCAGACAAGAAACGTGAAATTCTACTGCTGTTTTACTTTATGGACATGAGCGATTCAGAAATTGCAGACCTGTTGAAATTGAACCGTTCTACTGTCTATCGGCATAGAACCAGTGGACTAGCCTTAATTAAAAAGTTTATGGAGGAATTTGAAGAATGAAAACACAATATCCTATGATTCCCTTTCCTCTCATTGTAAAGGCAACAGATGGCGATACCGAAGCGATTAACCAGATTCTACATCATTACAGAGGGTACATAACGAAGCGTTCCCTACGACTTATGAAAGATGAATATGGCAATCAAAGTATGGTCGTTGATGAAGTCTTACGTGGAAGAATGGAAACCAGACTGATTACAAAGATTTTGTCATTTGAAATTAAGTAATATCCTCTCTCCTTTCGTGGAAGCGTGCTAAACCATTCCACGCTTCCCGAACAGGGAGGTTTGTTATTCCACCAAAGCATATTGAGCTTTCAATGTGTTTTGATAGGCTAACGAGCCATTGTTCTTTGAAAACTGAATAAAAGTAATCGAATACGTTTCGATAAGAAAAGAGCCAACGGAACTAACCGCCATGACCTATCTTATAAAGATAGCGAGCGATTCATGTTAGTGATCCGAGAAGCAATCTTTAGCAGGATTGCCTGCAACGACATTCTTATCGTGATAATGATACTCCCATACAGTCAATAGTCCGAGCGTGATAAAACCGTCGCAGGCAATGAGTATGGCTACATGAGAACCATGCAGGGGTGGAACTCCCGTGAGCTTTGCTAAAGCTGTTCGATTGCTGGTAAAACAACTTTTATGAAATCCAAATAAGTGATTTGGAAAGGAGGATTTTATGAAGCAGACTGACATTCCTATTTGGGAACGTTATACCCTAACCATTGAAGAAGCGTCAAAATATTTTCGTATTGGCGAAAACAAGCTACGACGCTTGGCAGAGGAAAATAAAAATGCAAATTGGCTGATTATGAATGGCAATCGTATTCAGATTAAACGAAAACAATTTGAAAAAATTATAGATACATTGGACGCAATCTAGCGTCGCCAAAGGGTCTTGTATATGATAAAATAGTATTAAGTCGTATCAAGGCTCTTTCCATAAAGGAAAGGAGCAAATGCCATGTCAGAAAAAAGACGTGACAATAAAGGTCGAATCTTAAAGACTGGAGAGAGCCAACGAAAAGACGGAAGATACTTATACAAATATATAGATTCATTTGGAGAACCGCAATTTGTTTACTCGTGGAAACTTGTGGCTACAGACCGAGTACCAGCAGGAAAGCGTGATTGTATCTCACTTAGAGAGAAAATCGCAGAGTTACAGAAAGACATTCATGATGGTATTGATGTTGTAGGAAAGAAAATGACACTCTGCCAGCTTTACGCAAAACAGAACGCTCAAAGACCAAAGGTTAGAAAAAACACTGAAACTGGACGCAAATATCTTATGGATATTTTGAAGAAAGACAAGTTAGGTGTAAGAAGTATTGACAGTATTAAGCCATCAGACGCTAAAGAATGGGCTATTAGAATGAGTGAAAATGGTTATGCTTATCAAACCATCAATAACTACAAACGTTCTTTAAAGGCTTCATTCTATATTGCTATACAAGATGATTGTGTTCGGAAGAATCCATTTGACTTTCAACTGAAAGCAGTTCTTGATGATGATACTGTCCCTAAGACCGTACTAACAGAAGAACAGGAAGAAAAACTGTTAGCCTTTGCAAAAGCTGATAAAACCTACAGCAAAAATTATGATGAAATTCTGATACTCTTAAAAACAGGTCTTCGTATTTCAGAGTTTGGTGGTTTGACACTTCCAGATTTAGATTTTGAGAATCGTCTTGTCAATATAGACCATCAGCTATTGAGAGATACTGAAATTGGGTACTACATTGAAACACCAAAGACCAAAAGTGGCGAACGTCAAGTTCCTATGGTTGAAGAAGCCTATCAAGCATTTAAGCGAGTGTTAGCGAATCGAAAGAATGATAAGCGTGTTGAGATTGATGGATATAGTGATTTCCTCTTTCTTAATAGAAAGAACTATCCAAAAGTGGCAAGTGATTACAACGGCATGATGAAAGGTCTTGTTAAGAAATACAATAAGTATAACGAGGATAAATTGCCACACATCACTCCACATAGTTTGCGACATACATTCTGTACCAACTATGCAAATGCAGGAATGAATCCAAAGGCATTACAGTACATTATGGGACATGCTAATATAGCCATGACGCTGAACTATTACGCACATGCAACATTCGATTCTGCAATGGCAGAAATGAAACGCTTGAATAAAGAGAAGCAACAGGAGCGTCTTGTTGCTTAGTAGTACAAATGAATTTACTACTTATTTACCACTTCTGACAGCTAAGACATGAGGAAATATGCAAAGAAACGTGAAGTATCTTCCTACAGTAAAAATACTCGAAAGCACATAGAATAAGGCTTTACGAGCATTTAAGAAAATATAAAAAGATAATTAGAAATTTATACTTTGTTTTACATTAAAAATAGTATCATAATACCCTTTAGCAATCATATAAATGATTTTAAGATAAGCTTGAGATTCTGGCAATTCTCGTTTTTCAATCTGAAAGATAAAATAATCTGCTTTTAATTTATCCTTTTCCTCTATTGCTTTAAAGAGTCCATTCATCAAAATGGTATCAATACCAGCTTTGTTACTAGGTAAAGAGCCTAATAAATCCGTCTTTTGTAACATCTCCCTAGAATATTTAAAGTAGAGGGGCAGAGGAAACAAAGTAGAAATCGTTGAAAATAGTTCTAATTCATAATTTCCCCAGATATCAATAGTAAAAAAATAGTCATAGAGAAAAGTCAGTTCTTCATCCGTTGCCCTTATTTTTGAATCAAAAAATACGAGAAGGCTTTTGATACGAATCATTTGTAAAAGATAGCTTGTTTCACCACTTGATCTATACTTTTGAGTCGTCTCTTCATACAAGGAATGGAGAGAATCAATCCCTTCTCTATCATATAGTTCCCAGAGATTTTCTTGAAAAGCCAAAGCCTTTTTCTGAGAAAAACCACGTACCAAGTACATAAATTCATTCAAATCAGAGTGGATGTTATCTAAGGCAGTAATCAATTTCATAGAGGATAAATCTGCTTCTCCACGCTCAAATTTGCTCAGCATGGAATAAGTAAACTCTCCTCCCGTCGCCTCCTGTAGAGATACATTCCGACTCTTTCTCAATTCTTTAAAAACTTCTCCCAGATTTTGCATATTGACTCCCCACAATTCTTAACTCTCTTACTCATAAAAGTAACAATCGATAGTAGCTAGTACAGAGAATTTTAAGTCTTGACTATAACGACAACTCCTATGAATGATGTACAGATTGCCTAACTCTTTTTTATTTATGGCTCAATTTCTTAGTCAAGAAGTCTCCCAAGAATTGGATTGCAAAGATAATCAAAATGATAATGATGGTTGCCAAGATAGTCACATCGTGATTGTAGCGGTTAAATCCATAAGCGATGGCTACGTTACCAATACCACCAGCTCCAACTGCCCCCGCCATAGCTGTTTCCCCAACAAGGGAAATCAAGGTCACAGTCGTCACACGAATCAAATCTGGAAGACCTTCTGATAGGTAAACACCCACGATATCCCAGAATGTCGCTCCGCTCGCTTGAGCTGCCTCAATGACACCGCCATCCAATTCAGCCAAGACAACCTGCACCTGACGGGCAAAGAAGGCAAAGACTGCAAAAGATAGGGGTACGATAGCCGCATTTGGACCAATGCTTGTTCCTACGATTAGATGAGAGAAGGGTGACAAGACTGCCAAGAGGATGATAAAGGGAATCGCACGAAAAATTGAGGTAATCTTATCCAAAATCCAAAAAACAACTTTATTTTCCAAAACACCACCCGGCGCTGTCAAGACAAGGAAAAGACCTGCCACCAGTCCCAAGAACCCTCCGATGATGAAAGAAAGAGCTGTCATATAAAGAGTTAGATAGATGGCTGTTCCCCAGCCTGCTTGACCAGCCCAGCCCATTTTATAGACATTTGGCAAATAGGTTTGAATCAATGATTCCATCTTACTGTCCTCCCTTCAATACTTTTAGTTGTACGCCTGCTTGACGAATGGCTTCTTGGGCACCTGCCAAGGCTGCTTTTTCACCTGACAAGACCACCACCAATTCTCCAACAGGAGTACCATCGAGAATTTCGATATTTCCATAGAGGATATTAGCCGTTACTTGGTAGTGCTTGTACAATTCATTCAAAAGTGGCTCGTCTGTTGAAGCCCCTGCGTACTTGAGTTGAACCAAGATACTGTTTTCAGACAAGTGTTCCACGATTTCTTGCTTCTCGATTTTGACCATGGCTTCGTCAATACCTGTAGCTGTTGAGATAAAGTCTTGAGTCAAAGGTTGTTTAGGGTCTGAGAAGATTTCAAGGACACTGCCCTCTTCAATCAAATGTCCATCCTGCATAACTGCCACACGGTTGGCAATATCTTTGACGATCTGCATTTCATGCGTAATTAAGACAACAGTTAAGCCTAATTTTTGGTTCAAATCTTGCAACAAGGCCAAAATCTGCTTGGTTGTCTTAGGGTCAAGGGCAGACGTTGACTCATCTGAAATCAAAATTTTCGGATCATTTGCCAAGGCACGCGCAATGGCCACACGCTGTTTTTGCCCTCCAGATAGCTGTGAAGGGTAATTTTCAGCACGGTCTGCCAAGCCAACCAAGTCCAACAACTTAGCTACTTTAGCCTTCTTTTCTTCCTTGCTGAGTCCAGAGTGTTTGAGGGCAAAGGCTACATTCTCCTCTGCAGTCTTCTGGCTCATCAGATTGAAATGCTGGAAAATCATCCCAATATCCTGACGTTTACGACGTAACTGCTCTGCCGTCAAGGTCACCTTACCATCAAAAATCACATCGTCGTCAATGGTAATTTTGCCTGCAGATGGTTTTTGCAAGAGGTTAATTACCCGTACAAGGGTTGATTTCCCTGCTCCAGAATATCCAACGATTCCGTAGATATCCCCTTCTTGGATGTGAATGGTCACATCCTTGACCGCTGTGATGGTTCTCTTCTTTTGGTGAAAAGTCACATCGATCTGATCTAACTTGATAATATCTCTACTCATAGCTTCTAATCAGCTCCTCTACTAATTCAATATGGGTGTAGTAATCGGCGATTCGCACATTTTCATCTCCACCGTGGTCTCGGCTATTGGCATTTCCTAGACCGAAGGCCACCATTGGCACCTCTAGGGCATCAAAGACCGTATGCATAGGCCCAGTACCTGCCGTAGTCGGCAAGACTGAAACGCCCTGTGGATAGAATTTCTTGGCCAACTCGATCACATTGAGAATGGCTGGCGCGCTCATATCGCTTCGATAGCTCATCTCTCCCAAGGTATAGTATAATTCTACCCTATCAAAGCCATTTTTGTCTAGCTGTTTCCGAATTTTTTCCAGAACATCATGCGGTTCTAAGCCCGGAACCAGACGAACCTCTAGCTTGGCACTGGCTTCTGCAGGCAAAATCGTTTTGACTCCTAGTCCTTGATAACCTGACTGAATCCCTTCGATATTAAGCGCTGGCTCGAAAAAGAAACGTTTTAGAAAGGCCATCCGCTCCTCCTGTAAGAGAGGCAACTCCAATCCATAAATCCGACTGACTTCCTCTGGGTTTCGTTGACCATAAGTTTCTAGCAAGGCCATTTCTCGTTCATTTGGCTCTTGTACTTCTTCGTACAAGCCTTCAACCAAGATACGGCCATCTGCAGCGCGAAGAGACTGTAAGGCTTGAAGGAGATACCAGGGAGCTGATTCCACAACCCCACCATAACTCGAGTGGATATCGACATCAGCGCTTTTCACCTTGGCATCAAAGGTCACAATCCCCTTATTTCCACCAGAAATTTCTAGCTGTTCCAAGGCATTTTTGGTCCCTTGTTCCCAGACCAATAAATCCGCACCACGGAGTTTATCCGCATGTTTTTCCAGATACTTATCTAGGTCTGTCGAGGCCGATTCCTCCGCACCCTCCATGATAAAGCTGATATTGACAGGCAAATCATCATGGTGCTGCATATATTTTCTCAAAGCACTCAAACGAGCTGTGATATGACCCTTGTCGTCATCAACCCCACGTCCATACATGAAACCATTGCGCACCGAAAGCGTAAAGGGATCCTCTGTCCAGACCTGATCTCCGTCCGCTGGCACAGTGTCATAGTGGTTATAGAAAATCAGGGTCTTGGCATCTGGACGTGAACTCTTGAAATGCGCCATGACAAAAGGCGCCGTGTAAGTCTCATCAATCTCCACTTCAGCCCCCACACGCTTGAAAATCTCACCCAGATAGTTTGCGACTTCCTTAAGTCCAACCTGCTGGGCAAAGACCGACTTCTTAGAAATCAAGGTACGCAAAACCTCAAAATAATGCTGGGCTACATGATCTTTTTCAAATTTTTCAATCTGTTCTTGTTCACTAGGAAAAACCATATTCTCTCTACCTTTCTATGAACTACTCTTCCTGACAATCCATGCTCTATACAAAAGCAAGAGGTGGAATTCTCTCTCCCACCTCCCTGTTTCTTATTACCAAACTGGTTGATCCAAACCGTCTGATGTTTCTTCGATAACTTTTTTCACTTCATCTGTATGGTAAGCTGCGATCACTTTCTTGATAGCATCAGCTTTTGGTGATGTTTCCCAATCTTTTTTCGCAACGATGATGTTGTACCATTGTTTTGAATTTTCATCAGCTTGTTCTTTGAAAAGTGCTTTCTTGTAGTCCAATTTTGCTTCTGTAACGAAGGTATTGTTTACAACGGCAGCGTCAACTGATGACAATGAACGAGCTGTTTGGCTAGCGTCCAATTCAGTGATTTTCAAGTTCTTTGGATTTTCTTTGATATTAGCAACTGTTGCAAGAGCAGTTCCTGAAACGTCCAATTTAATCAAGCCAGCTGATTGAAGCAAGTAAAGCGCACGGCTTTCGTTTGTAGCATCGTTCGGTACAGCGATTTCTCCGTTTGCTGGGATGTCTTCTACTTTAGTGTACTTGTTGTCACTTCCATTCAAACCTGAGTAAAGGCGGATTGGAGAGATGTAAGTATCAGCAATCGCTACAAGGTCTTTTCCGTTTTCTTTGTTCCAGTTGTTCAAGAAGTTGTAGTGTTGGAAAGCGTTCAAGTCTACTTCGCCATCAGCAGTTGCCTTGTTTGGTTGTGAGTAGTCTGTGAACTCTGTAAATTCCAAAGTGATACCGTCTTTTTTAACCAATTCTTGGATTTTGTCCCAACGTTTTTCTTCAGAACCGCTACGGTTAACAGTTGCGATTTTGATAGTTGTTGCATTGTCTGCTTTCTTTTCTGAGTTTCCGCAAGCTACAAGAGCCAAACCTGCGACTGTAGCAAGGGCTGCTAGGCCAAGCCATTTTTTGATTTTCATGATTCTTTCTCCTTAAAAATAATACCGTACTAGTATCTCATACTTTGTTTTATTTCACAAATTGTTATTAGATAGTCAGATATATAGTTTAAAACTATATATCTAAGAACTGAGAAATCACCCATCTTATTCAGAATGGATGATTTCAAGAAATTATTTAATATCAGCTTCTGCCGGTAGGTAAGTGTCTCCGAAGAATTGTTTAGACAATTTTTCAAGCGTTCCATCTTTGTAGAGTTCTTTAATGCGTTTGTCTACAAATGATTTCAACTCATCTTGACCCTGAGCAAGAAGTGGGTAAACGTAAGGTTGTTGGTCGCTTGGAAGTTCAATGACTTTCAAGTTATCCAAACCTTGGTTCTTGATCACTGTTTCAACACCGATTTTATCAAAAATCTTATAGTCAAATTGGCCATCGCTCAAACGTACCATGATTTGTTGGAAGTCTGCCTTAGTATAGTTAAGGATAGTTGGGTTGTCCGGGTGTTCAGCGTTGTATGCTTCTAACTGCTTAGCTGATGTAGTGGCTTGAACGACTTCCGTCGATTTTCCACCGATATCAGCGAGAGACTTGATACTAGAGTCATCTTTCTTCACTACAAGGACATTAGGGTTTTGGGCAATTGGTGCGGCATAGAGGTATTTCTCCGCACGTTCCTTAGTGTAGCTAAGATTGTTGACAGCCATATTGTAACGGTCAGCGTCAAGACCAGCAAATACACCTGACCATTCTGTCTTTTCAAATTTGACATCATACTTGTCAGAGTCTTTAAAGATAGCGCGAACGACTTCAATCTCGTAACCAGTCAATTCGCCATTTTCTTCATAGATAAATGGTTTTGGCGAGCCATTGGTTGCAACGATGATTTCTTTCTTGCTAGTCGCTTCTCCTTCTTTCTTAGCACCACCTGAGCAAGCTGCTAACACACCTGCAGCAACAAGAGCAAGGGCCGCAAGAGATGAGTATTTAACAATTTTTTTCATGTCATTTCCTCCAAAATAGAATACCTTATAATCTTAACAGAAAAAGAGCATTTACGCCATTATATGATATCTATCTCTGTGATAAGTTTTCTTTATAGCTAATTTAAAAGATCAAACGCAAGACGGCAATCAAGACCACTCCAAAGAGAACTGTTCCGACTAGATTGCGGTAGCGAAAGGCTACCCAAGCTGTTGGAAAGACGGCTAAGAAATCTAGCCATTTGATTTGAGGTAAGTTACCAACCTTACCTGTCACTACGCTTGAAAGAATCAAGGCAAAGATAATAGAAACGGGCAAGAACTTCAAAAAACGCTCAACGATCGCAGGCAAGCCCTTATACTTGACCAAGATGAAGGGAATCATACGGGGAATCCAGGTCACAAGACCAGAGAAAATAACCGCTAATAAAAGATACTTACTGACCATCTAACACCACCCCCATTGTACAACCAAGTAGCGTCGCAAAGAGAACAGCTAGCGACTGAGACACCACTGTCAAAAGTAAAAAGAAGGACACCGCAACAACTGCTAAGATAATGAGCAGATTACGGACAGGAATCCGTCTTTGCATAATCTGGAATTGCGAAGCAAAAATACCGATAAACATCCCAACTAGGGCAAAATCTAAACCAAAGATTTCTGGATTTGGTAACAGACCACCTAGAGCCGTTCCGACTACTGTTCCCACAAACCAAGCCACATAGCTGTTGAGATTATTTCCGTGCATCCACATAGGATTAACCTTGTCTGTATGGGCTAATTCGCCCATCAAGACGCCATAGGTCTCATCTGTCAAGATACTAGACATACCGATATTGTGCCAGAGACTAGTATGACGGAAATAGGTTGACGCATGCAAACTCAACAAAAAGAGACGCAAATTGATCAAAAAAACCGTCATAGCAATAGCTGCCACAGGTGCTTGAACCGCAATTAGTGCCAACATGGCAAACTGGGCGCTCCCAGCATAAACAAAGAGGCTCATCAAGCCCATCTCAACAGGTGTCATATAGGGCGCACCGATAATCCCACAGGCCAGTCCGATACTAACATATCCAAGGGCCGTTGGCATAGCTGCCTGCGCTCCCTCCCAAAATCCTTTTTCTTTCATCTTTCTCCTCGTATTGTCTTAATAATACTCAATGAAAATCAAAGATCAAACTAGGAAGCTAGCCGCAGGTTGCTCAAAACATTGTTTTGAGGTTGCAGATAGGAGCTGACGCGGTTTGAAGAGATTTTCGAAGAGTATAAGTAGGCTGATAAGAATCCAGCCACAGCATGGACTATTATAACACATTCAGGAAAGAGAAAAAAGTCTGTTGATTGTAGCTATCATAAAAAGACTGGCAGTCCAGTCTCAAACATAAATTATAGAAATTCTTCACTAAATACTTTCACGAAGATTCAGAAGCATGACAAAGGCAACTAGAAGAAATAGCAATAAAACAAAGCTAACTGCCAGAGTTCCAAAGCTAGTAGCAATGGTTACCAAAGCTATTGTAAATAAGCTAGGTAAAACAACCGTAATGGCACCGATAGAAGATTGAACTGCTCCCATTGACTCCTCAGGTATTTGTTTAAAGACGAGTTCTTGCAATCTAGGAGAGAGAACACCTGCGAAAAAGGCATCCAAGGTACTAAAGATGAGAATCCAGTCAAAACGAACTGTGGCAAATCCTACTAGAAGAAGCAACTGGATGACGAGTGAGGCATAGAGAGCTGTTTTTATAGAA
Source organism: Streptococcus sp. 79 (assembly GCF_013277425.1). NCBI lineage: Bacteria > Bacillati > Bacillota > Bacilli > Lactobacillales > Streptococcaceae > Streptococcus > Streptococcus sp. 79. Next base: position 31,858 of record NZ_VMMW01000003.1, on the reverse strand, counting down.
ATCATATTTTTCAGATAGCCACTTACAAGGCTTCCGACAATCAGGGCTGACAGTTCAAAAGTGGATAGCAAGGCAAGAGATTGACCTGTTTGTAAATTCAAAAAGGGTTGATTCCTCAAAAATAGAGTAGAAACAGGAACTGTAACATTTATCACTGCTTGACTAATAGAAATAATAAACAAAACCAAGAGCACCTTATTCATATTCCATATCAATTTCGATGATTGGAGCAAATGCTGGCAAAAGGATTTTACAGAGAGTCCTTCTTGATAGCTAATCGTTTTTTCTACTTTCAAGAGGTCAGTTTTTATGAATAGGATACCTAAAAATGCGATTAAAAAGGTAAGAGCGTTCAGTAAGGAAATAAACTGGATGGATAGAATACCTAGTAAGACTCCTCCTAGAATATTACTGATTGTTTTCACTAAACTAACAGTTGATTGTTTAAATCCAATAGCTTCTGCCAGATGATCTTGCCCAATAATTCTAATGAAAATCGGAGTGAGCATGGCGCCTGAAAAATAACTCAATGTGTCAGACAAGAGGTTAATCAGACAAATAAATGCTACTAGCAACAAGGAGAAAGACTGCCCTGAAAGTGATAAAGACACTATAGAGTAAAGCAAAAATTTTGCAAAACTAATAATTGTATATTTTAGGACACGATGATGTTGAAAATCCGCCAAAACTCCCAGAAAGATTTGTAGAACTTGGGGCAGGGTTTCTGAAATCGTGATAAGTAAAATCGCCAAAGGGGCAAAAGAGGCATCTGCCACATAATTCAGGAAGGCCAGATAAAAAATCGTATCCCCAAGTGTTGAAATCCACTGGTTGATGGTTAATTGCCTAAAATCTCTATTTTGAAGAAATACTTTCATCGCAACTCCCTTTTAAATTCCAGTTAGAATTTTTATTCCAAAACATCCTAATAAATCCTGTATGCCCAGTCTATCCCATATCATATAGATAGCCTACACAGCCTTTTTCACTGCACACCTCATCATGTCTTTAGCTACTAACCAGATCCTAGTGCAATAACATCAAAATCTGACCAATACCATTGTAGACTATGTGCAGTCCAATAGGCCAATAAATGGACTTGGTTACTCTAAACAAGACTGCAAATATGAGACCGCCACCCATATAGACGAAAAAGTCTGTCAAGACCCAACCATGACTACTAATGTGCAAAATTCCAAATAATATAGCTGATCCAAGTACATCCAATCCCCATTTCTTCCCTTTTTCCAGAGCAGTCATCACTAATCCACGATAAATCATGTCTTCAAAAATGGGACCTGCTATAACAGGATAGAAAAAATACATCAAAAATGCTGTAGCTCCTGTAAAAGTAGGAACATCCAGTTGATAAGCAATTTCATTTTTGGTAGGAGGGAAAAGAAAAAAGGTGACGAAATTCCAAACAACAAAAGCAAGCAGAGCTAGGAAGGAATAGAAAAGATAGGATCCTTTAAACTTTCTACTCTTGATTTTCTGCCATTTGCCTGACTTAACCATAGCAAAAAAAGCAATAAAAACGACAAGAAAATGCAACATCATATCCGACAGATAATAACCAAAGTCAGATAGAACAAGAGCAAAGTCGCTAGATAAAACCAGACCACTAAGGTACTGATAAGCAAGGACGAGTAGAATCGCTATAAAAAAGTAGTATCTTGAAGTTATCTTTCCCATTTTATTTTCTCCTATACTATGAAATAAAGACAGCCCCTACCCAAGAAAAAGGCAAGGACTTTGAATATCAATAATGGCGACGATTAACAGTGGAAGAATCATGGTTAAAATATTTCTCCCAGAAATTAGTGATTGACCAAGACGTTCCTAAACCTCCCCAACTACCACCTGGGATAACGGCATTATACCCAAGTTCCCCTCCATAAACTGTCTCCAACTCAGCTTCTGTCAATTCCATTGTTTCTGCAAATTGTAAATTTAACATCTTTTACACTCCTTCAATTATCTTCATTTGTAAACCACTTCTGCGACCTAGGATTTGCTTCAAGTGCTTTACAAGGACAGTATAACACGGAAATTGGCTTATTTTAGAAAATCGCATATTTGATATTTTCTCTTATAGAAATTTCAGATTTGCGATTTTGGTGAATTTGATTACTTCTCTGGTATAATAAAGTTATTACTAACAAGGAGGGATATAATGATGAAGAAAAGAAAAATACAACTGATACTCCTGCTTATTTCGGAGTGGGTTATTGTCATCCCGTTTTTAACTAATCGATAAGCTCTTTGTATTGCTGCAAACGCAATTCAAAAAGGGCTGTCAATTGTGGATTTTCTAATACTTGCAGAGATTGGATAAAATTTTCAATCTCTTTTTGGTTGCTTCCCTTGGTTTGAAGAAAAATACTCATTTTCTTTAAAAATTGCCACGATACTTTCTCAAAAACATCGTACGGACGCAACATGCTCTCCAACTCGGCTTCGAAGATTGGGATGTAGGAGAAAAGTTTACGCTCCATGAGCTCTGATAAGATATTTAAGAGTCCTTGCTTCATATACAATCGATTGTGTACTAACTCTTTAAATTCTTTAGATTTTTCAAGCAAAGAGGTTGATAAAAATATCAAATCTTGATTGCTCAAGAAGGGCATGGTATTGCAAAAGAGATAGAGTTCAAACCAGGTCCAAGACTCAATAGCGTAGAGGTAGGTAGTTAAAAACTCGCTATCCTCCTCTGCTAGTGGGTAGCTTTTATCTAGTGAGTGGATGGCATCTTTGATTACAATAGCATTCAAACGACGATAGGTCTCTGCCATCTGTTCTTGCTTGATTTTCTCCAATAGTTGCTCTAAGCCAGCGATATCTTGGTGGGCAAAGCGATCCACAACCTTTCGACCGATTCGCATATGTGGAGATTCTTGATAGTTGTTGAGCTTGTGCCCAAACTCATCAAAGGTCACATTTATACCTTGGATGGCTAGGATCAACTTATCTGCAGATAGCATAGACTGCCCTAGTTCAAACTTGGATAGCTGAGAAGCTGTTAGTCCAGCACAAGCCACATCTGACTGCTTGAGCTTTCTAGCCAGGCGCAGTTCCTTGTAAAATTCCCCCAATTCCATTTTTTCAATCATCCTACCACCTCCTAGCTTTTGCATATTATATCATTATTTGTATTCATTTGTCAAAATATTCTGATAGTTAGAAAAAATAAAAAAGCCAGCCTTAAGCTGACTCTTTATTCTATGGTATCAAAAGCGAGGCTTGGTTTGGCATTGAGGTCCAAGTTTGCAAAGTTTTCTTTGTTCCACTCGCTGACACTGGCATAGGCAATCATACCTGCATTGTCTCCGCAGAGGCGCAGAGGTGGAATGATAACCTTGACATCTGTGATTTCAGTTGCTAGGCGTTCTCTGAGACCTTTATTGGCTGCCACACCACCTGCCACGACAAGGGTTTTAACAGGGTATTTCTCCAAAGCCTTCTTGGTTTTAGTCATGAGAATATCCAGTACAGCTGCTTGGAAGGAAGCACACAAATCCTCTGTAGACAGACTTTCTCCCTTTTGCTCAGCATTGTGGCGAAGATTGATAAAGGCAGATTTCAAACCAGAGAATGAAAACTCCAGATTATCTTCCTTAATCATGGCACGAGGAAAGTCATAAATATCCTGCCCCTGATGGGCTAGCTCGTCAATCTCGCGACCGGCAGGATAGGTCAAGCCCATGACACGGCCAACCTTATCATAGGCCTCGCCAACCGCGTCATCTCGCGTTTCCCCAACAATCTTGTAGTCACCAGCCTCCGAAACATAAACCAACTCTGTGTGTCCACCGCTAACCAAGAGGGCTAGCAAGGGAAACTCCAAAGGCTCTACATTTTGAGCTGCCATGAGGTGACCAGCCATGTGGTTAACAGGGATAAGTGGAAGTCCATGTGCCCAAGCAAAGGCCTTAGCAGCTGACAAGCCAACTAGTAAGGCTCCGACCAAGCCTGGTCCATAGGTAACAGCCACAGCTGTCACATCGTCTTCGGTAATCCCTGCTTCTGCCAGAGCCTCCTCGATACAGGCTGTAATGACCTCGACATGGTGACGACTGGCTACTTCAGGCACTACGCCCCCAAAACGTTTGTGACTCTCAATTTGACTAGCAATGACATTGGACAAGAGCTCATCGCCGTTTTTCAAGACGGCGACACTGGTCTCATCACAGGATGTCTCAAATGCTAAAATATATCTATCCTTCATCTATTTCTCTCTTCATGATAATGGCGTCCTCGACTGGGTCATGGTAGTAGGCCTTTCGCTCAGCGATAACTGCCATCTTTTCTTTCTTGTAAAATGCTTGCGCTCGTTGATTTGACTGTCTGACTTCGAGGAAAATCTCCTTATCTGTCGGCAATTGAGCAAACAAGGCTGACGCAATTCCCTGACCCTGATAGTCTCCTTTAACAGCGATTTGCAAGACTTCTGCCTCAAAAAGATTCTCTTGCACAGCTAGAAAGCCAATCACTTCTGTCCCATCATAAGCTAGAGCATACCAAGTCTGGTCTTGGGACAGGTCTGCTTGGATTTGTTCCAGCGTCCACGAACTGACTGGGTAAACAGCTATCATAACAGCGTAGATGGTTTGAGCCAAGTCAGGCTGCTGTTGGATTCGTTTAATTTCTATCATAGGCGTTTAATGTAAGACTCACCAGACTCGGTGTGGTTCTTGAGCCAGTTCTCCTCAGCCTCGACACGTTTGAGGTAGTTAGGCACAAAGTCGTGCAAGGAGTCTGCTTCCTTGTCCCAAGCCAAAAGAGCTAGATTGGCTGCATTAGGCAAGGTTTCTTTGAAATTAGTCCTTGGCAAGTGTTCTTGAATCTGCTCAACAAAGGGACCAACTTCTCCGACAAAGGTTACCTGACTAGCCCCCTTGATTAACTCAATCACTCGCTCAAAGGGCAGGTGCGCTTCTGGCATGACAGGTTTGGCATTTTCATAAAATCCTGCATAAACATTGTTGCGACGCGCATCCATCAAAGGAACGAACAGACCTTCTTGTTGGTATGGCACCAGAGCCAAGAGACTCGACATACCAACCAACTCGATGTTTAGAGTGTGAGCTAAGGTTTTGGCAGTTGCTACCGCAATTCGCAAGCCTGTGTAGCTACCTGGCCCTTCAGCCACCACGATTCGATCCAAATCCTTGGGCGTCCAGTCCAAACTCTCCATCAAAAAATCGATGGCAGGCATAAGGGTAATACTGTGATTTTTCTTGATATTAATCGTTGTCTCGGCAAGAACCTGCTTATCCTCTAAAATAGCGAGAGAAAGAGCCTTGCTGGACGTATCAAAAGCTAATACTTTCATAACACATTCCTATCTTTTTGTCTGCTTACTATTATACTACAAAAGCTGGCACATGGGAATTTTCTTTGCCCCAAACAAGAGTGCCCTCACTTAACTAAAAATAATTTAAAAAAATGTTCACTTTTCCTTTTCTTTTACGAATATAAAAGTGAACAAGAAAAAAGGAGGAAAGTTCAATGACAAATTTTGACGTTCTTGACAATCAATTTTTATCCTTATCTGAAAATGAATTATCAGATATTGATGGCGGTCTCGCTCCCTTGGTTATCTTTGGAGTAGCAGTATCTTGGAAAGCTATTGCAGGTGGAACAGCACTTATAGGTTCTGGTTTGGCAGCTGGTTATTTTTTAGGAGGAGATTAATATGATGAAAGATTTGAACAACTATTGTGAAATTTCTAATAAGGAATTGCAAGAAATAAAGGGTGGCTTTGGTGTAGGTGTTGGTATCGCTTTATTTATGGCAGGTTATACCATTGGAAAAGACCTCCGTAAAAAGTTTGGTAAGTCATGCTAGATAAGAAACACATTTTTAGAAGGATAAATTTTATTGTCTTCATCTCTTACAGTTTGCTCAGCATTCTCAATGATTTAAACATTACTACTATCCCTTTACCATTCGATTTATCTGTTTGTATTGTTTTATTTTTATGCTTCAACTCTATTTTTGAGCAGAACAATGACTCCCATAAAAATAATAAGCCCTGAAAATTCCATTGTCATGTCATTTTTGAAAAATGCAAAGACCACCTCATCTTGATAGATGGGGTGGAATTTTCCTGTCGTAAATCTACTATCTCTATATTCCCAAACAAAAATGCCCTAGCATAAGCAGGGCATCTAAGCATTTAATCCAAAGTAAAATACAAACCAAACGACATAGGTTACGAGGAGGAGAAAAAGCGAGTAGAGAGTCACAAAGGTAATTTTCCACAAGAACTTGGTTTGTCGTCGTTCCAGTTTGGCAAATAGAAGATTCCCCGCATAAACGCAAGCAACAAAAACAATAAAAGCTACCAAGCGAGCTCCGATAGCAAAAGCAAATAAGTTATACATAGGGCAACCTCCTTAGTTTAAAATTATCTTAATAAGTAAAGTGAAATATTGCATAAGTATCCATTTTTAATATCGCAAATATATTTTTTAAAGACATAAACACATCTACAAGCGCCTATAAACAGAAACCTTAAAAGATAAGTTAAAACTTATAAAATAAGATTCTGTTCATAGACACCAATATTCATATCAACACTTTTACGTAACAACTCATATTTTACAAAAACTTAGTCTTATACGAATCTAGAAAATAGAGCCACAGCTGCTCTTGCATATGCTCCTTTAGTTGTATTCCAAGCATTATTTGCTACAATAGGAGATAATCTTATTAGGAATGCGGCATTGCAACTTCTATTATCTGCTAAAAATCCCTTAAAACACTTATCATGATAGAAACAAGCCATATCTAAATCATCAATAGCTGGAATAGAATATCCATTATTTCCATAACCACAATAATTACCATAAGAGCCTATAGAAAAAAGAGAGCGATCCATTCTAGCCAAAGCAGTTGACTCTCCGTTAGTCTCTATATCCGTTACGATTTCGTTTAAAACACGCCCTACCTCCAAAGCTTCATTATCTAAACCAAGCTCCTCTGCTTTATCTAATCTAACTACAGGGAAACCATGTTCATTCAATTCGGTAACTTTATCCAATTCAGATAACCAAGAATATTCTACTCTGTGATTAGACTCTAGTGCTGAAGCAGAACTATAAATAGCAAATAAAGTTGTGGTGAAAAAAGCCAAAACAATCAAAATAAAACTAAACTTATGTTTCATCGCAGAATCCTTTCTCTATTGAGCTCATACTATCAAATACATCAATAGTATCTATAAAGTTAAACATAATAGCAATAGCACTAAACAATATAGTTTCCGAATTATTTCCTTTCCAGCTTAGACTATTTCTTTCTATTATTATAGCACATACTTTTTGAAATTGCAAGCGCTTACTAAAGAAATCGTCCCCTGACTTTCTCGTTCCCGTCTTTTACTAATTTTTCATTTTGTGGTATAATTGAAATAATTGTAACGAATCAAGGTCAATCTAGACACAAAATGGAATGAAATCAAGCAAATCTATGCTAAAAGTTTGGAATAAGCTGACCTGTAAATAGAAAGGAACTATATGATTTACAAAGTTTTTTATCAAGAAACAAAAGAACGTAGCCCACGTCGTGAAACAACACGCGCACTTTACCTAGACATCGATGCCAACTCAGAACTTGAGGGTCGTATCGCTGCTCGCCAACTTGTCGAAGAAAATCGCCCAGAGTACAATATCGAGTATATCGAACTCTTGTCTGACAAATTGCTAGATTACGAAAAAGAAACTGGCGCCTTCGAAATTACGGAGTTCTAATATGGCCTATACTCTTAAACCTGAAGAAGTTGGCGTTTTTGCCATCGGTGGTCTGGGAGAAATCGGGAAAAACACATACGGAATTGAATACCAAGACGAGATTATCATCGTCGATGCTGGGATTAAATTCCCAGAAGATGACTTGCTTGGTATCGACTATGTCATTCCTGACTACTCTTACATCGTGGACAATATCGACCGCGTCAAGGCTGTCTTAATCACACACGGACACGAGGACCACATCGGTGGGATTCCTTTCCTGCTCAAGCAAGCAAATGTCCCTATCTATGCTGGACCGCTTGCCTTGGCTTTGATCCGTGGGAAACTCGAAGAACACGGCCTCTTACGCAACGCCAAACTTTACGAAATCAACCATAATACTGAGTTGACCTTTAAAAATCTCAAGGCAACTTTCTTTAGAACGACTCACTCCATTCCAGAGCCTTTGGGAATTGTCATTCATACTCCTCAAGGAAAAATCGTTTGTACGGGCGACTTCAAGTTCGACTTTACTCCAGTTGGAGAACCTGCAGACTTGCATCGTATGGCTGCCCTTGGTGAAGACGGCGTGCTCTGTCTCCTATCTGACTCGACAAATGCAGAAGTGCCAACCTTTACCAACTCTGAAAAAGTCGTTGGCCAGTCCATCATGAAGATTATCCAAGGCATTGAAGGACGTATCATCTTTGCATCCTTTGCCTCAAATATCTTCCGTCTCCAGCAAGCAACAGAAGCTGCTGTTAAGACTGGACGCAAGATTGCTGTCTTTGGTCGTTCTATGGAAAAGGCCATTGTCAACGGAATTGAGCTTGGCTACATCAAAGCTCCTAAGGGAACCTTTATCGAGCCAAATGAAATCAAAGACTACCCTGCAGGCGAAGTTCTCATCCTCTGTACAGGTAGTCAGGGTGAACCTATGGCAGCCCTCTCTCGTATCGCCAACGGAACCCACCGTCAGGTGCAACTCCAACCCGGCGATACGGTTATCTTCTCTTCAAGTCCAATCCCTGGAAATACGACTAGCGTCAACAAGCTCATTAACATCATTTCTGAAGCTGGTGTCGAAGTTATCCACGGTAAGGTTAACAATATCCATACATCTGGACACGGTGGCCAGCAAGAGCAAAAACTCATGCTCCGCTTGATTAAGCCAAAATACTTCATGCCTGTCCACGGTGAATACCGCATGCAAAAAGTCCACGCTGGACTAGCGGTGGATACTGGTGTCGAGAAGGACAATATCTTTATCATGAGCAATGGTGATGTGCTTGCCCTTACTGCTGACTCAGCTCGTATCGCAGGTCATTTCAACGCCCAAGACATCTATGTCGATGGAAATCGTATCGGTGAAATCGGCGCAGCTGTCCTCAAAGACCGTCGTGATCTATCTGAAGACGGTGTCGTTCTGGCAGTCGCAACTGTTGACTTCAAATCGCAGATGATTCTGTCTGGACCAGACATCCTCAGCCGAGGCTTTGTCTACATGAGAGAGTCTGGAGACTTGATTCGCCAAAGCCAGCGTATCCTCTTCAATGCTATTCGTATCGCACTGAAAAACAAGGATGCTAGCGTTCAATCTGTCAATGGTGCCATTGTCAACGCTATTCGCCCCTTCCTCTATGAAAATACCGAACGTGAACCGATTATCATCCCGATGATCCTCACACCAGATGAAGAATAATACTCTTCGAAAATCTCTTCAAACCACGTCAGCTTCGCCTTGCCGTATATATGTTGCTGACTTCGTCAGTTCTATCTACAACCTCAAAGCAGTACTTTGAGCAACCTACGGCTAGCTTCCTAGTTTGCTCTTTGATTTTCATTGAGTACAAGTCAACAAAACAGCCCCGTCTTCGGAGCTGTTTTTCTCTATGCTTTCTTTTGAGATTAAAACTCAATGAAAATCAGACCAGAAGGCTAGGAAAATGCATAACTTGAGTTAGCTCCCATAGTTCGGGGAACTATGGGAGGTTGGAGATGAATCAAAGCCAAGCTTTGAACTCATTCGTAAGAAGCCGACGACGTATCATTTTGATTTTTGAAGATTTTTAGAAATACTACGATTTTTACCTTCCAGATACACCATCAAAATAGAAATATCTGCTGGGTTTACTCCCGAAATACGGCTGGCTTGACCAATAGTTTCTGGATTGATAAGTTTGAACTTCTGGCGAGCTTCTGTCGCGATAGAATCAATATCATCCCAGTCGATATTGGCTGGAATGCGTTTTTCTTCCATGCGTTTCATCTTAGCAACCTGGTCCATGGCTTTGGAAATATAGCCTTCGTATTTGATTTCTGTTTCAATCAATTCGATAATCTTGTCATCCAAGTCCTCAGCAGCTGGTCCGATGAAGGCCACCACATCTTGGTAAGAAACTTCTGGACGGCGAAGGAATTCCTTGGCTGTCACTGCATCGGTCAACGGCTTGAAGCCCATCTCCTCAACCTTGGCATTGGTTTCCTTGACTGGCTTGAGTTTGATGCTGTCTAGGCGCTTCATCTCATTTTCAAATTGATTTTTCTTGATTTCAAAGCGAGCCCAGCGTTCATCATCCACAAGACCAATCTCACGTCCCATCTCAGTCAAACGCATATCAGCATTGTCATGGCGGAGAATGAGGCGATATTCAGCACGACTTGTCAAGAGACGATAGGGTTCAATGGTTCCCTTGGTCACCAAGTCATCAATCATGACCCCAATATAACCGTCACTACGCTTCAAAATCAACTCAGGTTTACCTTGGATTTTCAGAGCCGCATTGATCCCAGCGATAATCCCTTGGCCTGCTGCCTCTTCATAACCTGACGTTCCATTAGTCTGACCAGCAGTGAAAAGTCCGGAGATTTTCTTGGTTTCCAGAGTCGCACGCAACTGGTGTGGCAAGACCATATCGTACTCGATGGCATAACCTGTTCGCATCATCTCTGCATTTTCCAAACCTTTGATAGAATGAACCAGCTCACGTTGGACATCCTCAGGCAGACTGGTTGAAAGTCCTTGGACATAGACTTCCTCTGTATTGCGCCCTTCTGGCTCTAGGAAAAGTTGGTGGCGTTCCTTATCCGCAAAGCGCACAATCTTGTCTTCAATCGACGGACAGTAACGAGGTCCCACTCCCTTGACCACACCTGTAAACATAGGCGCACGGTGGAGGTTGTTTTGGATAATCTCATGACTGGTACCATTGGTGTAGGTCAACCAGCATGGCACTTGATCCTTGACATAGTCCTCATCACGTGAAGTGTATGAGAAGTGATTAGGCGCTTCGTCCCCTGGCTGAATCTCGGTCACATCGTAGTTGATAGAAGAAGCCTTGACACGTGGAGGTGTTCCTGTCTTGAAACGACCAATTTCGAGTCCTAATTCCTTAAGATTGTCAGCAAGGTTAATAGAAGCCAAGCTGTGGTTAGGACCTGATGAATACTTGAGGTCTCCAATGATAATTTCCCCACGGAGGGCCGTTCCTGTCGTCACGATAACAGCCTTGGCAGCATACTCTTGGTGGGTAGCTGTACGGACACCGACAACCTTACCATCTTCAACCAAAATCTCATCAATCATGGTCTGACGAAGGGTCAAATTTTCTTGATTTTCAACCGTCTTGCGCATTTCCTTAGAGTAAAGTTCCTTATCAGCCTGCGCACGAAGGGCACGGACAGCTGGCCCCTTCCCTGTGTTAAGCATCTTCATCTGGATGTAAGTCTTGTCAATGGTCTTGGCCATCTCGCCACCGAGGGCATCGACTTCACGCACGACAATCCCCTTGGCAGAACCACCGATAGAGGGGTTACAAGGCATGAAAGCCAGCATTTCAATGTTGATAGTCGCAAGCAAAACCTTACAACCCATACGGCTGGCAGCCAGGGAAGCCTCAACCCCAGCGTGTCCCGCACCAATTACAATAATATCGTATTCTTCAGTAAAATTATATGTCATATTTCTCTCCTATTTCTCAAGATGAATGTGTCTTAGTTGGCCGTCCCAAACTGGTAGGGCTGTTTTTAGAAAGGCTGGAACTAGCTGGATATTCTGGAGCTGATCAAAGTCAATCCACTCACAGGGCTGCCTTTTCTCATCTTCCTGCATGGTCAATGGGGCATCTTCAAGCAAATCCACCAGATAATGAAACTCGATATTGTGATAGGAAACACCGTCCTGTTCAAAACGATTTTCAACCACGAAAGCTAGTTGCCCAGCTTGAGCTTTAACACCCAGTTCTTCCCTCACTTCACGAACTACCGCGTCTTCCGTGCTTTCATTGACTTGAATCGCACCGCCAATAGTATAATACTTGCCCTTATCTTTGGTAACTAGAAGCTTGCGATTTTGGACAATCAAGGCTGTCGCCCGAACACCAAAAACTGTATTTCCTACTTTTGTCCGAAAGTCTTGCTGAGTCATTTTTGTCCTTTCCTCTAAACGACACAAAAACAGTCAAAACTCCAAAGAAGTGCAGGACAAAAAAGCCTGCAACATCCATGAGCTTTGACCATCATTTCTATTGCTTTTATTATTGTAGCAAATTAAGAAAATTTGTCAATCTAAATGTACTGACAAACTTGTCCATCTCGATAAGCATTGTCAATCAAACCACCACCTAGACACTCTTCGCCATCGTAAAAAACAACTGCCTGTCCTGGTGTAATCGCGCGTTGCGGTTCTGCAAAGATAACCTCTGCCTTATCTCCTTTGACATGGACGGTCACCTTAGAATCAGGCTGACGGTAGCGGAATTTTGCTGTGCATTCTAGCGTAAATTCCTCTGGCATCTCACGAGTAAAGTGGACTTGACTGGCTTCTAGGCTGGTTGACATGAGCGAATCATGGTAGAAACCTTGGCCGACATAGAGAATATTCTTGCTTAGGTCTTTTCCGACAACGAACCAAGGAGCATTGTCTCCGCCGTGTTGTCCACCGATACCAAGCCCGCCACGCTGACCAATCGTATAATACATAAGACCTGCATGCTCGCCCATATCGCGACCATCCACAGTCATCATGCGACCAGGCTGAGCTGGTAGGTAGTTGCTAAGGAAGTTTTTAAAGTTCTTTTCTCCGATAAAACAAATCCCTGTCGAATCTTTCTTCTTAGCAGTCGCAAGTCCTGCTTCTTCTGCTAGTCTGCGAACTTCAGGCTTTTCCAAATGTCCTAGTGGAAACATGGTTTTTTGAAGTTGTTCTTGCGAAAGCTGGCTGAGGAAATAGGTCTGATCCTTGCCATTGTCCACGCCACGAAGCATGTGAACAATGCCATCCTTATCACGCGCTACACGGGCATAATGCCCAGTAGCTACATAGTCTGCCCCCAAGGTCATGGCATAGTCCAAAAAGGCCTTGAACTTGATTTCCTTGTTGCACATAACATCTGGATTTGGCGTGCGTCCTGCACGGTATTCCGCTAAGAAATACTCAAAAACGCGGTCCCAGTACTCTTTTTCAAAATTGACAGAGTAATAGGGAATACCGATCTGGTCTGCCACCGCAGCCACATCCTTGTAATCTTCGGTCGCCGTACAGACCCCGTTTTCATCTGTGTCATCCCAGTTCTTCATGAAAATACCGATCACATCGTAGCCCTGCTCCTTGAGCAAAAGAGCCGTCACCGACGAATCAACACCACCACTCATCCCCACGACAACACGTGTTTTAGAGTTATCACTCATGGTAAGTCTCCCATCTATTCGTTTATTTATACCCCTCAAAATTCTATTTACTATGACTTTCAATAGAATTTCTTCGAGTATAGTCTTTTCGTTTGCTTTTAGGACTAGGCAACGAGTCGCAGGCATAACTTGAGTTCGCTCAATCAGTCTGGGAGACTGATTGAGGTTATAAATCAGACAAGCTAAGCTTGCATCTCATTTCGAGTTAACGACGTAATAAAAGATAAACGAAATGACTAGTTCACGATTGAAGGTCGTGTGTGCTTTAACGATTGAAGGTCGCTTGAGCAGTATTCATTATAACATGCTTGGTTAGAGAAGACAAGGAAAGGAGCCAATCTTGACTCCTTTATTGAAGAAATTGTTTTAACCTTGTCCTTTCTTTTCTAAGCCGAAAATGAAATGGTAGTCGATAAAGATGCCCATGATTGAATAGGCACATAAAATATCCTATACTTACCTTCCATTATTCCGTGATTGAATGTATTTAGCAACAATATAGATAAGAAAGGCAAACATGATTGCCAGATAGCTCACTATAAGGAAAACATGCTTAAAAATACTAGTATCAAATAAACTCACGATAGCTAATAATAGATTCATAATAAATACTATAGTCGCAAATAGTTGTACTTTTTTATCTTTCATAACTAGTCCCAGCCTAAATTACTTTCCAATATCCTACCGAAATTATAGCCGGTAATATAGCCTGACATATAACCTGTTGCTGCACCACAAGTAGCTAAAATGAATGCATAGCTAACTGTACCAATAACTGGTAAGGTTATTGTCCCTAGTGCTGCACCAGCTGCCGCTCCAGTTATAGCTCCTGCTATTCCGCTTGCGACACCACCTACACCTCCACAAAGCAAGGCAAGCCACCCTTCACCATCAAGATACATCATCTCTTCTTCATCAATAGTAACATAGTTGTTTGGTAATACGAGTTCCATCAAAATTCTCTTTTTTATTAATCATGGTTAGGATAGTTTCCTAACAAGTGATTGTCGACTGTGTTTATAGTACTTAGTTACCTAGATAGCTTTCCTTTATCATGTCTGATTTTAAGCCGTTCCAAGATTTAATCCATATTTCTATTACTTGCTATTTTTAAATAATTCGTATTCCTTTTCTTTGATAAATGGAACTGAAAAATTAGAAAAAAGAAGTAAAACCGAAAACAAATAGCCTGCTTTTTGAATCACTAAAAGATATCCTAAAAATAAGTAAGCTATAACATCCAATGCGAAAAGAAAAAATATTCTCCTCTTCATTAAAGTACTTATGTCAAATAATCTGATGAATAAAAATTTTATCGTGGTATCTACACAAATTTTTATCAAAAAGATAAGAGTTAGTACATGATTATCAACTGTAGCATAAAGAATAGATGGAAATATAGTTAATATAAAACTAGAAATCTCTAAATATTTTATCCAAGGAGATTGAGACACCTTGCTTCTAAACTGACTAATTTTCTTATATTCGTTAGTCAATTTAATATCAAAATCTTTCCCAATTAAATGAAAAATTATCAACTCTGTAATAAAAACACTTATTAATACGGTATAAGTCAAAAAACTTTCTGGGAAAAACTTATTGATTAAAATGGGGAAACTCATTAACAGAATCGAATTTATGGCTAGACAGATAGATACTATTTTATTTTTCACAGAATATAGAGGTAGTGATACTATTGAGTAGATAAAAGCTAAAAAAATAAGCAAAAAATACTCCGTATCATTTATAATCGCCCTGAATGATAAAAATATATACACCCAACACACGATGATGTGTATTTTTCGAATCTTATCTACATTACTCATCTTACTGTCTCCGATATGAAGCCGTCCCAAGGATAAAAATTACCACTAATATTATAACCTTCATTAAGAGAACAGTCTCTAATATAGTAGACTCCCCTTCCTATCACTCCAGCTATATCATATTTGTTATCGATTTAAAAAAATTTTTGCATAAACTATCATTGCTATGGTTAAAAGCAAAAATATTAAATTAATCATAATGATTAATTTCTTTAGTTCCTCACCAACATGATCATATGCTAAAAAAGTTACAGAGGAAATGAGTAGAAATGCTAAAAATACAATAACAAAAATTTTTTCAATTTTCATATCCATTTTACAATTACCATAAAGCGTTTAAGTTTGGATCTCTTCGATTAATATCATTATTTGCCCAAATTGTTGTGATGGCATCACCAATTGACATCCAAGCTGCAAATCCATTAATAGCAGACAGTGCAAATCCTGCCACTCTATTTGCAACTCGTACCCCAACATATCTTGCAGCTGCTCCAGCAATTGCGCTTGTAACTCGCCGCAAACCATAATTACGAATATAATTTCTAACTAGACTGATTGCTCCTCCACCTAAAACACCATTAAAAGCTATATTAATGGCTGTTGCAACAGGCCATCTCGGAATAGAAAATCCCCCATCAAGATACATCATCTCTTCTTGCTCAAGAACAACATAATTATTTGGTAATACGAGTTCCATTTATTTTCTCCTTTTTTATTAAGCATAGTTAGGATAGTTTCCTAACAAGTGATAGACGACTGTGTTTTTATCACTTAGCTACCTAGATAAGATATCCTTTCTCTACCTTATTTGTTTTTATAGGTTACCTAAGGTTTAAAATCAATTATTGTTTGAAACTTAACAGTTCTAAACCACTAGCAATAAATGATTGCGAACTCACTAATACTATTTCAAAATTTATTTTTTTTGACTTAGTAACGCAATTCCAATTAGCAATACACCTAATATAAATAAAAGTATTTCCCAAAATTTATTATCCGTGTTAATGAGAGGTATAAGATACATACTGACTAATATGCAACTTGCCCCTATAATGGCAAATATTATTCTGGTTTTATCTCCTAATTGAAACATGTTTGATCCCCATATACACTTCAAGCAAAAGTTGGATTTCTGAAATGGCTAAAGATAAAGATAATGGTTGCGAGCTATTTAAACTATCATCAATATTCTGCTCGATTAAAACAAAGTCTGGTCTTACCTCTAAAATTTTATTTAACATTGATTCATATTTATTTTTTTCATTATAATGCCGTAAATATAGATTTAATTTTATAACATCCAACATACCATAAAGTGATATTGGATGATTTATTTTTTTAAATCGCTTAACTTCTAATAAATCAATTTGTTCACGCACACTCTCTGAAAGATATGGCTTGATTAAACTGATATAAGATAAAGCCACGCATGGCAACTCAGATTTTGATTGCAATTTCCAAATTTCATGATAATCCTGAAGATTAAACTCACAATTCTTCTTAGATTCCAGTATTGTTAGTACCTTTGATTTTAACAGAAATAATTGTTGATTCTCAATTCTATAAAGTTTTTGTACTAATGCTATGATAATAGAAAATGAAATAAGAGGCAAAAGCAACGGTTTGTCATACACAAAAGTAAAGAAAAAATAGTATGAAATTAGTGTTGTAAAGTACAAGAAGTAGTAAAATTTAAACAGATTCTTAGTTGTTTGACTCTCCTTATAAAACACTGCTATTCCTGGACTAAATCCCATTAGTTGGTGAAAGAGAATTCGATAGTATTTCCTAGCTCCTATAATGATCACAAATATAAAATAAAAATAAATTGGTCTTAATTTACAAAAGATTGAGGAAACTAGTAATAGCAAAGTATGTAAGCATTGAGACAAAATATAGAATAACGGTATCGCCAATACAAAGGTTAAGATGGCATGAGAGGGAGTTCCTAAGATGTCCAATTTTATAAATACTGGGCTGACACAAAATATCGTGCTTATAAGCAGTAAAATTATTAAAATTGTGTCAAAAAAATAACGCTTATTTTTCATTAGTCTACTTTCCATTGTTAAATAATACTACTGCTAACACCAAGCCAACTTAGCACATTGCATCACCTAATCCTGCGCTACTTGTCCATAATCCTTTAATGTTTCTACTAAAATTATTCCAATCTCCCCCATCAAGATAGCTTATTTATCCTAGACAACGCCTACTGCAACAGTATAAATAAGATTCATCAGCCATCTTTTCTGGCAATCATATGGGTAGACTAATGATATTTCTAGTTACTCAAAAATATCTAGCTATACTAGAGTTATTTCTAATCCCTAGGACACTTGTTAATCCAAATGTAACAAATTTTCACCCCTTAATAGGACTCTTTCTGGAAAAAATATAAGGTCTATCTTTATAAAAAAATCTATCATATTGGGATGGCACGCATCTGGAATTTAAACAAGCTATAAATTCATTTATAACTACTATTTGTTTAGAGGCAACAGCATCTTGTATACCGCCCTCGAAAGAACCATCTTGTAATTCCGAAATATTTTTGTTTAAATATTGTTTTGACAAATCTCTTAATGCTTCATTATCGTAAATGATTCCCAAAAATCCAACCTTATATAGTAAATAATTTAAACTTACAAAGTAATTGAATCCCATAGTATATTTTTCTTTATAAAGCAAAGGTAAAACTTTATAAAAAATATCTAAGTCAACCTCACTCTGATTCTGAAGCAAGTAGGAGTCAAGCAAATTTTCAAAAATAGCTAACAATATGATTGGTGTAAAGTTTTTGTATTCACATGTCAAGTATTCTGAGTATCGTGCAGATGATATTTCTTTTATATAACTTTTTAAAAGCAAGATTTTTTCAAATTCATCATCTATTATTAATCTTCTATTTCCAATCCAAGCGGTATTACCACCCAAATAAGATTGTGCAAATAGCAATATGTAAGAAAATATGAACGTAAATACTGAAAGAGGTAGAATTCTATGCGTAAAAAAATAGACGATAATGGTAGCCAGGAGTAAAGATATCTCTCGTGACAATCGAATTCTTTTCAGCATCTTTTTTAACAGTCCGTAAGGTTGTCCTTGGCAATATTCTTGAACTAAATTAATCGGAATGACATCTCTCACCATTTCTGGAAAGTAGAGTAAGTTTATAGGTTGAAATCTCCAGCTCCCATCATAAGTAAATGGATATAGAACCAAATACTTAAAAGATTTTTTTCTTATAAACTTAATTATCACAATATGAATGACTGTTCCAATGAAGTATATTAAATATAAAAGTAAAACCGCCATCAATATACTTACAAAAATCCCCTTGGAATCAATCAATGGAAAATAAAATATTGCAACTAGAAGCGAATAAAGTCCCGCTAATAAATATTTCTGATCATCTTTCATTCAAAACACCATATTATTTACTAAGAATACATCAATACAATAGAGCAACTCTGTAAGTCAATATTTGATAAAGCAAAGCTTTAAACCCTTCCCCAGACGTTAGCTTTTCTTCAACCCACTACAGTTGACAAGGAGCCCAAATTATTGATAAAAACTTTAGTCATCATCGTCTCTATAAAAATATTTTCTATACACTCTTGATAATACCAAAATTAATGCCAATATCATACCAAGAGCTATAATAATAGAATTTATTAGATTTATTTTAGTATATCCAATCACTAGTCCAATAATTGGACTAGCAGACATGCTTAGATATAATAAAAATAACAAAAAATGAATTTCACCAATTCCTGCAAAAAAATGTTTCATAGCTATAGTTTTACGCCCATAAATACCCATCAAATTTACCGTCTACGATATCTAAACCATATGCAATGGCTCCTCCTAATGAGAAGACTTCAGCAACAGTAGCCGCAATATTAAGAGCATTAGTAATAGTTGCCATACTAACTCCACCAATATATCTTGTTATAGCACTTAGTTACCTAGATAAGATATCCTTTAGCTTGCTTCCAAAATTTAAGTCTACACCTATAATATGAGTTCATATTAGTACTGCTAAATCCTATCTATAGTAATGTCAAACACCTAAATAAAGTCATCTCTCCAATTCATTCAAGAAATGAAGAAAGGCAAAAAATCTTTAAAATAAGAAAAATGCATATTATCAGGTGTTCAAAAATATTGATGATATACGTTATATAGATAGAAAGATTTACTCAATTTCACTTTCAAATTGAGTTTTTTCCCAACCTCGTTTTTAATTTATATCTTCAATAAAATCTAATGACCTAGTTGATATGTCATATGGAATAATATTATTTAATCTGTAATTTTTTTAAAAAACTTAATAATAAATTTGCTCCACTGATTGCTATCAATATTTCAATTGGTAAAAAATAGTAATTCCAAATAAAATGAGAAATCAGCAATGATAGAAAAATAACAATATCAATTTTCCTGTTGTTGACATACTCTGTAATTTTATGGTACAGGAATGCAACAATAACTGAAATTAAAACAACCATCATAATACTATTATCCTATCCTTCTCACTAACTCTATTTCCAAAATTTAATTTTTGGGGGACTTAGTAATGAAATTACAATTAACAACACACCTAAAATAAATAAAAATATCTCCCAAACTTTATTCTCAGTTTTAATAAAGCTACCATATCTATCTCATTTCTTATTTTTAAATAATTCATACTCTTTTTCTCTGATAAAGGGAACTGAAAAATTAGAAAAAAGAAGTAAAACCGAAAACAAATAGCCTGCTTTTTGAATCACTAAAAGATATCCTAAAAATAAGTAAGCTATAACATCCAATGCGAAAAGAAAAAATATTCTCCTCTTCATTAAAGTACTTGTGTCAAATAATCTGATGAATAAAAATTTTATCGTGGTATCTACACAAATTTTTATCAAAAAGATAAGAGTTAGTGCATGATTATCAACTGTACCGTAAAGAATAGATGGAAATATAGTTAATATAAAACTAGAAATCTCTAAATATTTTATCCAAGGAGATTGAGACATCTTACTTTTAAACTGACTGATTTTCTTATACTCGCTAGCTAATCTAGTATCAAAATCTTTACCAATTATATTAAAGATTAAGAACTCCAGGATAAAAATACTGATTAATACGATATAAGTAGAAACCTTTCCTGGGAAATATTTATTGATTAAAATCGGGAAACTCATTAACAGAATCGAATTTATGGCTAGACAGATAGATACTATTTTATTTTTCACTGAATATATAGGGAGCGATACTATCGAATAGAGAAACGCTAAAAAAAGAAGCAAGAAATACTCTGTGCTGCTAATTAGCGGCGCCCTTAATGATAAAAATATATACAGCCAACACACGATGAGGTGTATTTTTCGAATCTTATCTACACTACTCATTCTTCCTCATCTTATCTTTAGTTCCATTTTTAAACTATGTCAACCTTTTTCACAAATTTATTTCGACTTTCTTTTTTACTTTTTACATTGCTATGATACAATATTTTTAACAAAATTTTATTGTTTGTTAACTTTTTTCACGAAAAGGAGAAAATCATGCGTTATGATTTCGGAAAGGTCTATAAAGAAATACGTGAGTCAAAGAGGCTGACCCAAGAAGAGGTCTGTGGGGGTGTTCTCTCAAGAACCAGCTTATCAAAAATCGAAAGTGGCAAGACAACCCCAAAATATGAAAATATGGAATTTCTTCTCCGTCAAATCAATATGAGTTTTGAAGAATTTGAATATATCTGTCAACTTTATCAACCAAGTCAACGCACAGAGATTATGCAAACCTATCTCAATATGCGTTCCATTATCGGGATCAGCGATCTTGTCAATTTATTTCAAAAATGCCAAGACTACCTCAAGACCCACCACGATCTCCCTATAGAAGAAATCAGAGATATGCTTGAAGTTGTCATTTATATCCGTCAACACGGGGCAGGTGAACTATCAGATCACGCAGAACAGGTTGTCAAAAAACTTTGGAGAAAAATTGAAAAACAAGATACATGGTATGAGAGTGATCTAAAAATCCTCAATACCATTCTTTTCAGTTTTCCCATTGAATACCTCCATCTCATCACTGGAAAAATATTGCAACGCCTAGAAGTCTATAAAAACTATCAACATTTATATGACTTGCGAATGACAATTCTATTAAACCTTTCCACACTCTATCTATACACTCAAGATAAAAACATGTGTAAGCAAATCTGCTACACTTTACTAGAGGACGCCAAGAATAAGAAAAGCTACGATAGGCTGGCTATCTGCTATGTCCGTATTGGGATTTGTACAGATAATGCTAAACTTATCCAAAAAGGGTTCTCCCTTCTGGAGCTAACCGAGGAAACTTCTATACTGTCTCATCTCGAAAAAGAAGTAGAGATCTATTACCAAGCGAAGGAAAGATAAAAAAGCCGAGGGATTTCCTCGACTCTTTACATATTATTTGTTCGTTAGTTCTTAATACCAGCCATTGTTAATCCCGAAGTTTTTAGCTCTGCCAAGCCACATAGTTTGCTTACTACTACGTGTCCATGTCACCATGAATCGCCGAACGATTTAACGAGAAAGTATGACTTTTACGTTTATCCCAACTCAATTATGACATTTTTTTCAAAAGTCAATATATCTCACTTTTTTAACGACAAGAAAGAGGCTGTCAATCGACCAACCTCTTATTCTGAACCTATCAATCTAGCACTTTTTAGCTTCATTCGCTTTCTTAGCGACTGCAATTTGGTATTTCACTTGGTCAAACCCTGTACCTCCCAAGGAATTTCGTCTTTGAACAGCAGTTTTAGGTTGCAAGTAGACATAAATATCCTCGGCAATGAGGGAATGATAGGTTTGTAATTCCTCCAAAGTCCAATCTTGAATATTTTTAGCAGACTTGATAGAGTCTAACACTAATCTTCCCACAACCTCATGAGCTTCTCTAAATGGCAAGCCTTTTCCTGCCAAATAATCTGCCAACTCAGTTGCATTTGAAAAGTCCTTCTCTGTCGACTCTTGCATTTTTTCCTTGTTTACCTGCAAGCTAGATAACATACCTGCCAACACATCCAAAGAATTTAAAATCGTTTCGACCGTGTCAAACATTCCTTCCTTATCCTCTTGCAGATCCTTATTATAAGCTAAGGGCAAGGACTTCATGACTGTCAATAGTCCAAACAAATGTCCATAAACTCTACCAGTCTTTCCTCGAATCAACTCAGCCATCTCTGGATTTTTCTTTTGGGGCATAATAGAGGAACCTGTTGTAAACGTATCTGACAAGGTAATGAATTGGTACTCAAAACTACACCAATTG
This sequence comes from Streptococcus sp. 79, assembly GCF_013277425.1. Classification (NCBI taxonomy): domain Bacteria; kingdom Bacillati; phylum Bacillota; class Bacilli; order Lactobacillales; family Streptococcaceae; genus Streptococcus; species Streptococcus sp. 79. Next base: position 9,284 of record NZ_VMMW01000003.1, on the reverse strand, counting down.
ATCATTTCTTCACAAAAACGGCTCATGTGCATCATGAGTATGCTGGCATTGGATAGAAATTCTAAGATAAAATCGCGATCACTAACAGCATCCAAAGAATTTGTATAAGGTTGCTTAAACTCTAACAAATCGCTAGACAATTGGCAATCAATGGGGAAAGTCGTCCCTGCCAAAGCTGCCGCACCTAGAGGGCATAGGTCTGTATGCTTCTGGTTAAATCCAAAACGTTCACTGTCTCTTTGAAACATATTGTAGTAAGCCATCAGGTGGTGGGCAAAACTAATCGGTTGGGCATGTTGCAGATGGGTATAGCCCGGCATGATTGTCTCCACATGATTTTCCGCCAAGTCTAATAAAACACCCTTGAGATGAGTCAGTTTATCTAGGACATGGCCTAGTTGTTCCTTGAGATATAAGTGCATATCTGTCGCAACTTGGTCATTTCTAGAACGAGCCGTATGTAGTTTCCCTGCAAGGGGACCAATTTTTTCTGTCAGCAACACTTCCATATTCATATGAATATCTTCGTTTGCGATATCAAAGACAAGTTGGCCTGCCTCTAGCTCTTCTAAAAGCTCTTTCAAGCCTTCTTGAATCTTTTCTGATTCCTTCAAACTCAAAATGCCCGTCTGACCCAACATCTGAACGTGGGCTAAGGAACCAATCACATCAAATTTAGCTAATTTCTGGTCAAAAGATATACTCGCACCAAAGCGCTCTACCCAGTCTTCGACAGTACCTTCAAAGCGACCACCCCATAATTTTATATTCTTAGCCATATCACATCCACCTCTCTATCCAATCGTCCTATTTGGCGCTTTTTTGAACCTCAGAATGAACCTTGGTTGGAAGTCCCCACAACTTAATAAAGCCAATAGCCGCATCTTGGTCAAAGGTATCCGCACTAGTATACGTCGCCAAATTTTCATCGTAAAGTGAATTTGGTGATTTTCGAGCCACGACCTGAGCGCTCCCCTTATAGAGTTTAACTTTTGCAGTCCCATTGACAACTTTTTGAGTCTCTTTAATATAAGCAATCAAGGCTTGTGTAGCTGGACTAAACCACAAAGCATTATAAATGAGATTTGATAATTCATTTTCTATAATTGGTTTAAAATGAGCCACTTCTCTCACAAGCGTCAAGTCCTCAATTTCCTTATGAGCTGTCAGCAAGGTCACTGCACCTGGACACTCATAGATTTCTCTTGATTTAATCCCAACCAAACGATTTTCCACGTGATCAATCCGTCCGATCCCATGTTTCCCAGCTATTTCGTTGAGTTTTTGAATCAAATCTGCCAATTTTAACCCTTCTCCATTGAGGGAAACTGGGACACCTTCACTAAACTCAATTTCAATGTATTCTGGCATATCTGGAGCTTGCTCTGGAGAAAATGTAATATCAAAGGCTTCTTCTGGAGCCTGATTCCATGGATTTTCCAAAATACCACACTCATTGGCACGTCCCCAAAGGTTTTGGTCGACAGAGTAGGGATTGTCAAGGTCAGCAGGAACAGGTACTCCATTTTCCTTGGCATAATGAATTTCTTCCTCCCGAGACCATTTCCATTCACGAACTGGCGCAATCACTTTTAAATTGGGATCCAAGGCTGCAATCGATACTTCAAAACGCACTTGGTCATTCCCCTTACCTGTACAACCATGAGCAATTGTAGTCGCTCCTGTCTGATGCGCGATTTCAACCAATTTTTTAGAAATAAGAGGGCGGCTCAAGGCAGATACCAAGGGGTACTTTTGTTCATAGTAGGCATGCGACTGGAGAGCTACTAGCACATAATCTGTAGCAAATTCGTCCTTAACATCAATGACATAAGATTCGACTGCCCCAACCTTGAGAGCCTTATCATGGATGAAATCCAAGTCTTTCCCCTCACCCACATCCATACAAACTGCAACAACATCATAGTCTTTCTTTAGCCAGGTAATAGCAACTGATGTGTCCAAACCGCCAGAATAGGCCAAAATTACTTTTTCTTTACTCATGTTCTTTTCCTTCTTTCTATTTTTCAATGGACGCTTTAAAGGCATCCTCAATGAGTTTGTCTAATTCTCCAGACTCCTTCAACTTTTGAATGGTTTTATCGACTGCCTCTTTCAATTCCTTGCTATCTTTTTTCATGGCTACCGCGTAGGAATCATCTTGCTCTTTTTCAAAATTGAGGTCTGCGATTGCTAAATCAGGATTATTTTCCACAAATCCCTTGGCAACTGGTTCTTCAAAGATGACGGCATCCACTTGCCCTGATTTTAAATCTGTGATTAAATTCCCATTTTTAGGCAGAGATACGAGGGATGAATTTTGTAGCAAATCTTTCGCCATCGTCTCTTGAATCGAACCTTTCTGTGCTCCGACCTTTTTCTGCGCCAAGTCGTTTACAGACTGATAAGTGGCCAAGTCAGATTTTTTGACAATGAGTTTATTTTTTGCAGTATAGTAGGGAATTGAAAAATCAAACACCTTGCTCCGCTCATCTGTCTTAGAAACACCAGATATGGCAAGGTCAGCTTTACCTGATTGAACACTAGCCAGTACATTGTCAAAACTCATGGGAGATAGTTCCAATTCGACACCTAGTTCTGTTGCGATAGCCTTGGCTAATTCGATATCTGAACCCACAATCTGATTTTTCCCATCAACTACTTTTTGGTATTCAAATGGAGCAAAATCTGGATTGAGGGCTACAACCAATTTTCCTTTGGACTTGATGGCTTCAATTCCAGCCGATTGATTGTTACTACAAGCAAATAGTAGGGGGAGCATCACTAAACCAAACATCGTCATCAACACCTTCTTCATCTTATTCATAACAAAGCCTCCTTTATGTTTATTCCTTTTGTTTGTATAAATAATACACCTATCTTCATCCTTTGTCAAGCCTAAATTGTAATTTTTTTCAATTTAAAACAGAAAAACCTAGGAAAATTACATAAAAATGTCATTCCTAGGCGTATTTATGCTATTTCTCTCTGAAAAACATGAGTATTCAGTCAGTCAAATGAAGCTGAATGAACTCATTTTCCCTCGCCCAATTCAATGATACGATGACATTGTTGGGCTACATAAGCATCGTGGGTCACAATAATAACTGTTTTCCCCTCGCGATTCATCTCTAAGAGAAACTTCAAGACCAAATCTCTATTTTCAGGATCCAGCGAACCTGTTGGTTCATCGGCTAAAATCAGCTGACTGGGTTTTAAGATGGCTCTAGCAACTGCAATTCGTTGTTGTTCGCCACCAGACAACTCGGAGACCTTTTGGTGCAAAGTAGCTGACAAACCTACTCTCTCTAAAATCTCTTCCACCTTTTTGAGTTTGTCTTTCTTAGACAATTTCACATATTTCAGCGCCAGCATGAGATTGTACTCGACCGTTTCATCATCAATCAGGGCAAAATTTTGAAATAGATAAGAGATATGTTCACGGATTATTGTTTGTGACTTGGCAGAATTGACCGCTAGATTTGTCTGACCAAAAATCTCATACCGTCCGCTATAATCACCATCTATCAAACCTAATAAATTTAACAAGGTTGACTTACCACTACCACTCTTGCCAACAATAGCTACCAAATCTCCCTGATCAATCCTGAGAGACAAGTTATCCAAAATCACTTTTCCCCCAATGGTTTTGGTAATATTTTTCAACTCAATCATAAGATGCCCCCTTTCAATAATTCTACTAGACTTCTTTTCTCCATCCTAGAAGCCAAGGCTAGCACAAATAGTATATCCAAACATGTAAAACCTGCAAACAGTAGAAGTGGCAGGAGCGCATGGGCAAAGAAAATCAAGACTAGAAGAGGGAGACTATAGCCCAGCAAGAGCAGAACGAGGAGAGGACGGTAGCAATCGACCAGTTTCCACCCCATAAACTTCTTGGTAATGATATCCCTGCGCTTCAACAAGAAAGTAATAACGAGTAAAAAGTAGGAGACAATCATACTGAGAAGAGCAAATAAGGCAAAAAGAACGTTAAAATTACGAACAGAATCCCGATAGGTATCAACTATCCCCTCTTGAATTGCTTGAATCGATGAAAATTTTAAATAGCTACCATCAGATAAGTTATCGACTAACTCTGTAATCACTTTTTGATTTTGTTCTGTATTTTCAATTTTCATCGGGTTGTTTAAACCTGTCGTTGACAAGTGAGTCTTTTCTTCCCACATCATGTCTTGATCATTTACCAGACTAATGATTGGATTGTGGAGATTTTCCTTTCGCTCATTATTATAAGGGAAGAAAGACCAATCTCCTTCATAGTAGGCAATTTCTACATCCATATCTTCTATTGTTTGCTTTTGCTGATCTTCATACCTCATAGAAAGATAGGCGATGGATTTTCCCAAGAACTGATTCTTGCCTTCTTGTCCTTTGTCACTGATTGGCAACAAAATCACCTTTTTAGTGCCGGTATCTGGTAACTTGAATCCCTTGCTCTTTAGAAAATTGCTATTTGCATAGTAAACATCTACCTTATCAGGCAGTTGGTACTGCTGCACTTGTTCTGCTTTGATGACTGGTTTGATAGAAAGACTCGCACTTCGCACATAGTTTACTTGTATTTTTGCTAGCAAATCTTGATAAAATTGGTAGAAATAATCTGTAGATTTCCCTGAACCTGCTAGCTCTTCTTGCCACAGGTTATCATTGAGTTTGAAGGTTTCTAAGGTCAGGTAATTGCCTTGGCTTACCCACTGTTGCTGATAAGCAAGTTCTTTATTTTCTTGTTCTAGACTTTTGCCTACCCCAATCAGTAAGGCCGTCAGTAAAATAGTTGTCCCTATTTTCATCACATAATTAAAGATGAGACCAAGTTTGACAGATGAAAAACCTTTCAACATGGAACTGACTGTCATTTTCTGAATCATCAGGTAGGTCAGCCAACTGATGAACAAATACAACTGTAAAAGCAGAAATTGGGATAAGAGTAAACTTGGAAACAAAAGTTTTGGCCTGTAGTCCAGCACTAAAAATAGTCCCAAGTCAATGACAAGACTTCCACCCAAGAGAAGATAAAAATTAGTCTTTACAAAACCAGCTAAAATCGCCCTGCTTTGAAAACCAAGTAACTTTTGAACCCCCACTCGTTTCATCTCCATCATCGGCTGATAAACTGTCATTAAAATCACAAGCAAGATTGCCAAGATAAAGATAATGATAGATAGTAACAAATCTTGATTTAGCACTCCAACCTGACTTCGGTAAGTGGGTTCTAATAAAATCGTCTTATCTATCTGGAAAAAATCACTCCACTTTTGTAGAATGGTATCACGATCTATCTCTTTGCTGGAGGTAATCATGTAGCGTCCATTTACAGTATGGGATTTATCCTCAATATAAGATTGGAAGGTCTGGAGTCGAATGAGTTTCACCTTTAAAAAGGTGGGAATGGTTCCTAGATTATTGGGAAGGTTCTGGTTACTGTAGACTCCCTTCTCATTCTTTGAAAAATCAAGAGAAGTCAGACCGAACTCCTGATAGGGGAAGGTTTCCTTATCAAAAACACCAGCCTTGACGACCTCATCGCCATTATCTACTTTGATAATAGAGACCTTGTCTTGGCTTGCAACCTCTTCAAAAAACTGGAGAATCGTTTCTGTCGGTTTAGTGACATCTTTCAAGTACAAGTCAAATGAATAAATTGTCTTGCCCATCTCCTGAATCCGCACTATTTCTCGTGTAACATTTACATTCAGGACAAAAAACGTAGTACACAGCAAGAGCAGGAGCATACAAAGATGACTGATTTTTTTCATAGAGATACCTCCCGTAAAGAAACTCCCTCTCCAAAAGGGGAGGGAGAATTTTAATTAAAATCCATAGAAATATTCCATTCCCGTTGGTGGGAATTTGAAGATTGAAGCCCGAGCCCATGCCTCAGCTTCTGCACGATCCTTAGAGAATTTATTTCCATCTTTAACAGTTGCTGTATGAGAGCGAGTAGAATGTAAATAATCAGAATAACCAAAATTTCCTGACCATCCTACTCCATAGTTCCATTGACCACCATCAACCCATACTGCCAAAACACTTGTAGAAGCAAGTATACTACATACCATTAAAGATGCAACACCAATTTTAACTAATTTTCTCACTATCTCATTTCATTTTTAAACAACGAACTTACTCTTAACTAGGAGAATAGTTCTCTTCTGTATCAGGTCTTTGAACAACCAGAGTAGTATTAAGCACACTCTAACTATTACTCAAGAATCAGCCCAATAAACAACATGGATAGCGTTTTCAAATTTTTAAACTCCTATCCCATCCTTTTATCTATATTATAAGCGAAAATATAATAACTGTCAAGTAATTGAAGTGAATTTTATAAAAAAATTACAAGCCAAATTTGTAAAGTTTACAATAAACAACTAGGGCAATTATCTATCAGAATGTCCGTTTATCTGTTAATAATCCGAGAAAATCTTGTCGTTTCAAGTCGGAGAAATGTTTGGTAGAAAGACTTCCTTTTTGAAGTCCATCATCTCTAACCTGTAAATAATAGCTATGTTGGCTTGTTTTAATTGTCAAAAAATCGCCAAATACAAAAAATTTTTTCCAGTTACGAATCTCAAATTCTTTCATCTCTGATTTTGGAATGCGGATAAGTCCTTGCCGCAAATCACGATGATGCTCACTTGTGAAAGTCATCCCATTCCCAAGATTTCTTATCAGTAGTTCATCTGGAGTTACCATCACCAGCGCTATTTTAGTTAAGAAAATTTCAACTGTTGGTGGTAAAATCGCCAAATCAAACCAAGAATGTAGGTAGCGATACGCTAAGAAATAATGAGGCTCCTCACCCAATCCTAGTTGTTTATATAAGTCCTTGACCTCACTATCTAACCTCGCTTCAAAAGACACATCCGAATGCTCTTATTCCTTCTTCTGATTAAAATAACGCATCCAGACTAGGAAACCTATAAAGGCTAGGACAAATATTCCTGATAAAAGATATTTTAAATTGTAGTTCATCACTTAACCTCCTGATTCACGCTTCTGCCTAAAGAAGAGGCCTATCTATTTTGAAAATAGTTCCATAACAACTTTAAATAAGACTGGTAATATTGTATCAAGCTAGAATTCTTTCTTTTCTAGCTACATCATAGTACTACTTAAACTTATTTTAGTTTTCTCCCTTACTTTCTATATTACTATTATACAATATTTTTGCTAAGATTTTATTATTTGTTAACTTTTTTCACAAAAAGGAGTACATCATGCGTTATGATTTCGGGAAGGTCTATAATAAAGTTAGCCACCTACCATTACTAAAAGTTAGATATCTCAACTAATTTACCATTTTTCAATTCAAGAACAATATCAGATAATACTTCAATATCCTCTTTATTGTGAGATGTGACCAACATAGTAATATGATTCTTTCGAGCATAACTCTTAATTATTTTTCTAAGTTCTTCTACACCTTCATAGTCCATACTATTAAATGGTTCATCTAGGAGTAAAATCTTAGGATTTTCCATCAATGCTTGGGCAATCCCTAACCTTTGTAACATACCTAATGAATAATTTTTTACTCTTACATCTTTATCCTGATATAAATCTACCTTATTCAATACTTCCTCAATCTCTTTCTTAGTAATTTTATTTTTGATTGTAGCTAATTGCTCTAAATTCTCTAATGCAGTTAGACTAGACAAAAATCCTGGATGTTCAATAAGTAAGCCTACATCAAGTGGCATAGAGCCATTTTCACCAACAATTACACTTCCAACTGTAATCTTACCCGTAGTAGGTTTCATTAGTCCTGAAAGCATTTTAAATAATACACTTTTCCCGCATCCATTGGTTCCTATAATTCCATATATTTTACCTGATTCAAAAACATAACTAACATCATCTATAACACACTTTTTCCCAAATGTTTTTGAAAGATGATCTACTTTTATACAATCCATACGTTTCAACTCCTTACTCATCTTGATACTGCTTACTTCCTTTAGGTAATGTAATATCTTTATTTTCAAATATTTTAAAATTTAATAGAACTAACATTGCATCAACAAATACCAATATCCCACATCTACCAATGAAATTTATACCGTAACCATATACTGAACCGGAAATAGAAAACAATGAAAATGGTCTCAGATGTTCTCCTAACAAGCCCAATGTTGAACCCGCCATTACAATCAAAGTGCCCGTATAGATAACAAATACTAACGATTGTGATATTCTAAACTGTGTTAAAAGTGCATGGAGCAGGGAAAAGAAATATAGCAACAATCCTTGTAAAATTATTATCTTCCCTATCTCATAAATTACGATATTCGTTTCAAAATTTCCAAATAAATACGTTTCTGAAAATTTTTTTGTGGCTGTTGAAATGCCGATGCCAAAGTTAGAATCTCCTATTCCTACTATAGTGGAAAATATACAAATACTAACCACATAATAAATCACACTTTTCAAAATTTTGAAATGCTTATTTCTATAAAAATCATTTCTACTTGAATACCTACTTAGTACAAAAAATATATTTTGTTCAACTGGGCTTTGTAGCATCATTATGAAAGCTAATAAAAACGGAAATGTGAAATATCCAGTATAGGAATCATTAAACATGATAAGAATCAGCTCACCAAAATGAAAATTCCCAAATTTATATTTCAATACTATCAGCTGACTAAAATTTGCTAATATAGCAAAAGCCACTAATAAATATATAAAACCTATATAAAAATCTTCTTTATTTTTTAATTCTTTAAATTTCTTCATCAGTTTCTATATCCCTTTTAAATTTTTTATACGACATCCAATATGATATTACTACTACAAGTATCAAATATACAAAAACAAATATTATGCTTATTCCTTTTACTCTTGAAACATCAAAAATTGCCATTGGTTCAATTTTAGTAAGACCTAAAAACATCGCAAACAATGATCCTATTGTCGTTAAAATAAATGGGGATAACCATGCAACAAATTTGCTCTTAATAAAATATGACATCGCCAATCCAACACTACTATATGCAACGCCAACAAAGGAACAATGTAAAATGATTATTACTACATAAAATAACGGAGATGTCCTCACTGCTGATTCATAAATAGAAACTTTTGTTATTGCATAATAAGCATCCATATTTATACTTCTATTAAAAAATAAAATTGACATTATCAAGAATAATAACATTCCAAAAATAAATGTTGTAAATGATATGAATCCATTGATTATAAAAATAGAATTAAAATACTGTTTATATCCCATCCTTGATATAATCCCGACTTTATCA